>CAZVXJ010000022.1:0-19011 GCA_964631675.1 uncultured Alphaproteobacteria bacterium | reverse complement strand
CGTGCGAACTATAGAGCTCCAGACGGCTCCGTATTGATTGCATGGTCGGATACTCGGTTGGGTGACCGCGACATTTACGGTCAGCTCATCAGCCCGACGGGACAGCAGATGTGGGGTTCGACGGGTCGTACGCTCGTTCAGGTCGATGAATTCCGCCAGGAAGATCCTGACATCACCTCCGTCACTGGAGGCTGGATTGTGGGTTGGATTGAATTCCGAAACGACTCGCTCGGCGACGTTTGGATGCAGAAGTTTAACAGTGAAGGCTTGCCTCAGTGGCCAGCCAACAACTTCAGCGGAATCGAAGTCGATGCCGTGCCGAATTCGATGGTCAATGAAATCACTGTGCGTGTCGCGCACGATGGCGCGGGCGGTGCGATCATCGCTTGGGAAGATCCGCGTCGGGGAGACCCGGCGGATATTCTGGCTCAGCATGTGGATTCAAACGGGAATGTCACATGGGCCGAGCCGCTGCACGTGACCTGGACGCAGGGTGAGCAAATAGGCATTACTGCCGAAGGTGACGGTCAGGGGAACATGCTCGTTGCATGGAACGACCGGCGAGAAGCCGCCAATCAGAACACCTATGTCGCGAAAATTACGCCTCAGGGAGGGCTTCCGTGGGGTGGAGAGGGCGGCCGAATCGTCTGCGGGGCCAATGGCGAGCAATCCCAAGTGAAAATTGCCACCGATGGTTCCGGCGGATGTTACTTGATCTGGCGCGATCAACGCGGTGGCCAGCAGCGCGATTTATATGCGCAGCGTTTCAATAGCAATGGTCAGCCCATGTGGACCGCTGACGGCGTGCTGGTTTGCGGAGCCAATGAAGATCAGGGCGAAGCCCGAATTGCCGGCAGCTTCAATGGCGCTACCGGAGATGGTGCCATCTGTACTTGGGAAGACGTGAGAGTGAATTCATTGGTTGCCGAATTGCGTGCGCAAAAACTCGATCCGACCGATGGTCATCGTCTGTGGGAAACGGCCAATGACGGAATTCTCGTTTGCGGTGATGCCGGAGCCGGCGGCACAGGTTCGCCGCGCGTCGGCGGAAGGTTGACAACAGATTTACAGGGTGGAGCCGTCATTGCCTGGGAAGATGCGCGAATCGACGGCCAACTCCAGAATGCCGATCTCTATGCTGCTCGAATCGGAGCCAATGGAGCGTTCGTCTGGGGAGCAAACTGTGGACGTGCAATTGGCGACAGCGCCGGGTTCCAGGGAGCACCGCTCCTGCGTGCATCCAGTTCAACAGCGATAGAAATCGTCTACCAGGATACTCGAGAAGGATCCACCAGCTTGCGTAGTCAACAGCTATCGATTGCGACAGGTGACAAGCTGCTTGCGACTGATGGTGATTTGATTGTGTATGGTCTCGATTACGACGCGATTCACCCCAGGGCCACTCAGATGACCTTGGGTCGGGTTGGAATAGCCTGGCAGGATAATCGCTCAGGACTCGGCGGGAGCAAGATCTACTATCAGGTGGTGCGCTCTGACTGCACGCGAACCGTCGAACGCGAAATAAACGGCGATCCCATTGTTACGGACAACGAAGGCGCGCCGCAATCAACGCAAATCAATCCCAACATCTGCAAGGATGGCAACGGCGGGTTCTTTGTGGCCTTCGAGGACAACCGGTTCGGTACGAAGACCATTCGTTTGTCCCGCGTGGATGTCAACGGTGAAATTGCCTGCAGCCCGACGGCTGATCCAGTTTGGCCGCCCGTCGTGGGACAGGATCAACAGGTGGTGCATTGTGCGCCGGACGGTCAAGGCGGATGTTATGTTGCGTGGTCAGGATATACGCCGGCATTTACACTCGACATCTTCGTGATGCGAATGAGTGCCAGTTGTGACCAAATGTGGGCACAGCCCGTTCAACTCACCACTTCACCGCTTGACGATGCGCTGTTCGGTATCGTTTCCAATCCGGATGGCTGCTGCATTGCACTCTGGCAGTCCGGAGATTTTGAATTCTACAATATCTCTGCGGCGCGTGTCTGCCCGGATGGATCGGTGAGTTGGAATATGGACGTCTGCAATGCCCCGAATTCGCAGGATCAGGGTGAACTGGCCCCGGACGGATTGGGTGGCGTGTATATCGCCTGGAGCGATCAGCGGGATGTTAACAGCGGCCGCGACATTTGGGCGCAGCACATCAATGCGGCTGGCACACCCTCTTGGGCTGCCAATGGAATTCCGGTCCTGACTGGGATTGTCAATGATCAGACGCATCCTGTCCTCGCAGTAGACTTGAACCGGAATGTTTTTATCATCTGGGAAGATTATCGCGCAGATAATCTTGATCTCTTTGGCCAGAAAATATCCCCCGCCGGTGACCGTCTGTGGCCGACGCAAGGCAGAGTGATTTGCAATGTCCCACTCGATCAGGAGCAGGCTGCCGTGGCTACAGAGTGGGATAATGGTGTGTATGTCGCCTGGACCGATGGACGCGCGGCCTACACAGATATCTATGGTACACACCTGCGCGCAAACGATTCGTTTGCTGACGATTATTGGCGGCCCGACAGCGGCGGTGTCGTTTGCAACTTCTATCAGCGCCAGGATGAACCGGCATTTGCGGATGACGGCAAAGGTGCCAACATCTGCGTGTGGCAGGATGCCCGTGCCTCCGGTAAGGATCCGCTGGTGAACATTTGGTGCCAATGGGTGAATGACTTCACAGTGGATGTTGAACCTCGCCGCGATTTGCCCACGCCGATGCACTATTCGCTGGAGCAGAATTTCCCCAATCCATTTAATCCGACCACCACGATTACGTTTGCGGTGCCTGCTACCGAGCGTGTTGAGCTAACCGTGTTCAACACGATGGGACAGTCCGTGGCCACACTGGTGGATCAGACTCTCACCGCGGGAGTGTACGACGTGCATTTTGATGCGCCAAATCTCTCCTCCGGTGTATATTTCTACCGTTTGAAATCACCCTCGTTCCAGAGTGTGAAAAAAATGACCTTGATGAAATAGGTCACTAGATGATTCAGCACGGGCCGCAAGGCCCGTGCTCCTTATTGTGGGCGGCTGCATACGCACACACGCAACTGCCGAGGTAGCGGTTGGTGCTTCCGTCTAACAAAGCCACACGCAGTGTGCCCGCCCGGAATCTTTCTTCGATACTAGACTGACAACTCTTCCATCGCTCACAACCGCAGGTTTTTCTGTATATGCTTCGGTCGCTTGTTTCCTTTCTCTTGTTTGCTCTGCCTTTCGCGGCGAATGCGCAATGCATTGATCCGGTTTATCACACGACCGAGGAGCTTTACGACTTTATCTTCGATTTGCAGGCTGCCCATCCCGATTGGGTCAAAGTGGACTCGATTGGTCACTCGCGCGGAGATCAGGTCACCGGCCGGGTGTGGCCGCTCTACTCGGTTAAGATTTCGGATAACGTGAACGAGTTCGAGAACGAGCCGGTCGCATTGATTGTCATGCATATCCATGCCGAAGAGGTCATCGGGCTTGAAACCACTGTGCGCTATATGCTCGAGCTCGTCGATCCGCCTGGCAGGCATGCGACGGTGCGCAACAACACTCAAATCTACTTTGTGCCGACCATGAATCCCGATGGTTTGTCGGTGATTTCAACTTGTATCGGTAACACATGTCCGGACTGCATTGATCCGACCTGGCGCAAAAACGGATATATTCCGCCGGAACTCGAAGGTGACTGCAATGTCGAAGTGGGCATTGGCGGGGAGTTGTGCGGCGTAGACTTGAATCGTAATTTTGAATTGAATTGGATCTACGGTGATTCCCTCTGGAAGCCGACGGCAGCGGAGCCGTTCGACTATTATCGAGGCCCCGGGCCGTTCTCCGAGCCGGAGGCGATTGCAGTCCGCGATCTGGCACTGGCGATTCAACCGACTGTTTCGATCGTCTATCACTCCTCACGATCCGGAAACATCGCAGAACAGAGTGTCGTTGCATGGCAATGGGGCGACGATCCCGGTCCATACAAGTTCCCGCCTGATTGCACGATGATTGGCAATCTCAACCGTCGTTATATCCAATATACTGACATTCACCCTGGCACGAGACCGTTTTCGCATACGTGGGGTGGAACGCATAACGGCTGCCTCCAAGATTGGTTCTATTGGAGACTGGGTACGGTCCAGTGCCTCACCGAAACCAGCCCTGCCAATACGTTGATTCAACCTGATTCCGCTGACCTGCACCAAACGATCGAAGATATGATTCCGTCGCTTCGATGGATTCACCGCAGGCTGTTAAATCTCGATCAGGATGCACCGGCGCCTCTGGCGATACGCACGTTTGATGCGGTGAGTGGACTCCCAATTTCAGCAGAGTGGAGGATCGTGAGCACCTGGACTCCGCTGCTGCCGCCAAGGGTGACGAATTCACAATGGGGCCGCGCAACGATCTTGCCGCCCGCCGGACCGATCACTATTCTCGCGCGCAAAGAGGGCTATCAAGACGCAACGGGAACGGCTTCCATATCGCCCGGTGGTGGTACACAGACGATCACCATCAACTTGCAGCCGCTCGCTTGGCATGATCTTCATTTGCAGCTCATCAACAATGGGGGTGCAGGACTGGACGGACACGTGTTCGTTGACGGAGCGTTTCCCCGATGGGTAGACGTACCCGCCGCAGGCACCACCGTTTCGTTGCCTGAAGGACTGTACAAAGTGATGTGCGTATCTACAGGCGGAAGCACCGTGACGGCTTGGAGAGAATTTTGGCTGGGGGGTGACCAGAACTTTTCGGTCTTGCTGCCGGATGCGTCGCTTGAATTCAGTGAATCATTCGAAAACGGACTCGTTGGTTGGGAGGGCGGTGGAACACAGCCCAACTACTGGAGAATCGATGCCGACACGTCTTCACTCAATCTTGGCTATGGCGTGCACACCAATCCCGAAGGCTATCGCAGAACATATCCGAACAGCACCAACACATGGCTCCGGTTGACACAGCTGATTGATCTCACACAGGGCAATGCGGCGCATCTGGAATTCTTCCGGCGCGGTCGTCTGGACTTCCCGGCCGATAGTTTTCTGGTGGAGGTCTCTACAGACGGCAATAGCTGGCAGTTTGCCGCGGGTTTTTCGGATCTTGAGTTGCCATGGACACGCAGTTTCGTAAATCTCACCCCGTTCATGGGAAGTCAAGTTTACCTGCGATTCAGGCTCGTCTCAGATGCAGCCCTCGGGGACTTGGGAATTCATATTGATAATGTGCGGGTCTATACCGGGACAGACGTGGCCGCCGAACCAGCTCCCACACCATCACCTTTCAGTTACCGTATGATCGGGGCCTACCCGAATCCCTTCAATCCCTCGACCGAAATTCACTATGAAGTGGCCACTCCGGGAGAGTTTTCGATCGGTATCTACAATCTGCTCGGCCAGCAAGTAAATCGCTTCGTCTTGAATACCCAATTGGCCGGACCCGCCGTTTTGCGCTGGAATGGGAATACCTCGCGCGGGTTGGATGCACCTTCGGGGCTGTATTTTGCCCGCCTGGAGGCCGGGACACATCTTTCAACTTTGAAACTTCTTTTGGTTCGGTAGACCTAATTCCATAGCCCTGCTGGCAATTTTCACCTCATGCAGAAATCAGCGGAGGTTGTTGTCTGCCTTTTACGTTCAACTGTTGCGGCTGCGGTCGCATCTAATCTATGTAGTGGAGCCTAGTCCATGAACGCACCTCGAAAGCACCGTGATTTCCTGTCCATACTTGATTTTTCACGGGATGAAGTCATTGAAACCATTTCGCTTGCAGTTGAGTTAAAGAACCGTGAGCATGACCACGCCCGCAGTCTGGTCTTAGAGGGCCAAACCTGGGGAATGATCTTTCATAAGCCAAGCCTCAGAACGCGCATCTCCTTTGAAGTCGGGATTAATCAGCTCGGCGGCAGCCCGATCTACATAACGGATGCCGAAATTCAACTGGGCAAGCGCGAGACAATCGCCGATGCGGCCAAAGTTCTCTCGCGATATCTCGGAGGCATTGTCATTCGCACGTTCAGCCACAGTGATGTGGAGAAACTTGCGCATTTCGCAGATGTGCCGGTCATCAACGGTCTGACCGATTATTCTCATCCGTGTCAGATTATGGCGGACATCCTGACCGTGTTTGAACATCTCGGACGTTATGAGGATTTGAAGATCGTATACGTCGGAGACGGGAACAATGTAACCAATTCGTGGCTGGAATTGGCTTGTTTACTCGGTTTTGAATTCGTTGTGGCGACGGCCGCGGAGACCTTGCCCGATATGGAAGTTTTTGAAAAAGCGAAGGCGGCAGGACGTTCCAAAGTCTCCCTGAATCACGATCCGGTCAGCGCGGTCAAGGGTGCCCATGTGATCTACACGGATGTCTGGGCCTCGATGGGGCAAAAAGATCAGGCGGAGGCAAAGGAAAAGCTGCTGAAACCATTTCAGGTGAATTCGGCATTACTTTCACATGCAGACAAGCGCGCCATTGTCTTGCACTGCCTGCCGGCAGAACGCGGCAAGGAAATTACCGATGATGTGATGGACGGTCCGCAAAGCGTCGTGTTTGATCAGGCCGAGAATCGCTTGCATGCTCAGAAGGCTGTCATTCTGCAATTGGTGGATTGATTTGAATACTCCGGGACAGGAGCGGAGGCAATCATGAAACGATATGTTGTACATCTCACACTGCTTGCAGCAGCCTCGTTGCTGCTCAGTGGTTGCTATACGAAGCTGTATCGACCGGGAATGGAACTGGCCGGACGCGGACCGTATGATTCGCTCTATCAACGATACGACTCCACAGCAATCGATACGACGCTGACTGCACCCGAACAGACCGACTATTACCCGAACTCCTATCCCGAAACCCGCCATGGCGGCTGGTCCTCGTGGGGAAGGCCGCGCACCCGTTGGGGTTTTGATTTCTATAACTATGATCCGGGATACTACTGGTCCTATTACGGGTATTATGACTACTACTCAGTACCCTGGTGGCACGATTGGTACCGCGATGGCTGGTGGTATGGAGGTGGTCACTATCCCGGTGGACCGGGTGTGCCCGAAGAACCGCGTGATCGCGGACGGCGCGATGCACCGGGCGGTGGAGGAGGTTCGATTGTAAATCCGCCGCCTTCCTATCCGACTTCACCACCTCCGGCACCGAGTGATCCGCCTAAAAAGGACGAAAAGAAAAAAGATGATGACAAGAAAGATGGACGCGGTGGTCGGCGGGGCCGATAACTCTATGCGACGAATTGTCTCACTCGCTGTTCTATTAGTTGCCTCCGCTTCCTTGGCACAAGATGGTTTGCCTGAGCGATTGCTGATTACGACCGGACAATATGTAGGTCCGGGTGCTCGGGCGCAGGGACTGGGTGGTGCCTACACAGGCGTCGCAGACGACTACTCAGCCATCTGGTGGAATCCGGCCGGTCTTGCTCAAATCAAACGCATCGAAATGCAGGGATCGATTTCCCGCACCGGCTATTCCAATGACGCGAGTTACTTCGGCATTGCCCGCGAAGGATCAACTTCGAGCATGCGCATCAACGATGCCGGCTTTGTGTTTCCGGTCCCTGTCTATCAGGGTGCGCTGAGCTTTGCTCTGGGATACTCGCAAGTGAATGCATTTGACCGGCGCACGCGCACCGAAGCGAACCGCGCACCGTGGCGGGATTTTGATGAACTGGAAGATGGCCGGCTCGGCTTCTGGTCGTTTGCCGGTGCTGTGGATGTTTCGCCTAATCTCGCGCTGGGAATGGGACTCCAGTACTGGAGCGGATTCGACGATTACAGCCTGACCGGATACTCGTTGGTCCGAGGAAGCGAGGGACCGGTTGAGAATACCATTGAGACCGACCTGAAGTCTTTCGGAGCCAACTTTGGCGGACTTTTCCGAGCGGGCCGATTTGCGCGTATCGGTGCGGTTTTTCAAACACCCATGTCCATGAAGATAGAGGAGAATTACTCCTTTGATGGTGACGGCGGTTACTCGAACTATCGCATGACTTATCCTGCCGTTGTTCGCCTGGGTGGTTCAGTGAGTCCCGGACGCTGGCTCGCGGCCGCAGACCTTGAATATCGTGACTGGACCTCCATGGAGTTTCGCGACGAAACTCCTTATACCGATGTAAGCAAGGCTGAGGCGAATCAGCAGATAAAGGATGACTACCGCTCGACAACGCGGCTGAATCTTGGCGGCGAGTACTTACTTCCGGGATACGGATCGCGCGCGCGCATCGGCTACAGTTTCGCGCCATCGAACTACCGCAACGCAGGCGGTGATGATGACCAGAGCATTCTGACCTTTGGTGTCGGCGTGCTTGTCGATCGCAGTGTGATGCTGGATGCCGCGTATCATTTCACAGGCTACACGGAGAAGACCACTGAGGGTTTGACCGAAGATATTCGCTCAAGTGCCGCTGTGTTCAGCCTGAGCTATAGAATGTAGACTGCTCTTCGCAAGAACCTTTCCAATCGGCAGGTTATCTATGCCCCTCGCCCCTGAGACTACTCTCCCTCTTGCACGTGTTCGCGAACTTTCAGCCGGTGATCGAGTCATCGGCTTTTACTTGCTCACCAAACTCGAAATCAAACCGAAGCGCAACGGCGGCAATTACCTCGAGCTAAAGCTGCAGGATTCGAGTGGTACGCTTGACGCCAAGATGTGGGAAGGATTTGAGCAACTCGCAAATGAGCTGAAGCCTGGACAAGTCGTCAAGTTGGATGGCCAGCTGGATCGCTACAAAGATGTGCCAGGTCTAATTCTGTCGCGTATTCGAGTGGCCACCGACGAGGAAGCGCCAAATCCGCGCGATTTTCTGCCACACTCCTTTTATAGCGAAACAGAGCTGCATCACCGCCTGGTGGAGATTATTGGCAGCGTGGAGTCGCCGGGTCTGCGCAAACTGCTCGAGAATATCTTCGAGGATGCCAGCTTTCTTGCGTTGTTCCTGCAGGCATCAGGCGGAAAACTCTGGCACCACGCAACCATCGGCGGGCTTGCCGAGCATTCCACTTCCATGGCGAGGCTGGTGTCCCGAATGGCGGAGTTCTATCCTGATCTGCAGCGCGACTTGATTGTAACCGGTGCGCTGCTGCATGACGTGGGAAAGGTGTTCGAGCTGGGCACGGAGATCTCGATTGATTACACTGTGGAAGGCCGGCTGCTTGGGCATATTACGCAAGGTGTACTCTTTGTGGAGAAACATGTTGCGGCAATACCTGACTTTCCGGAGGAAACACGAAGGCAGTTGCTGCACTTGATTCTCTCGCATCAGGGAGACGGAACCATGGGGTCGCCGGTCAAGCCCATGACGCTTGACGCCCTTGTGCTGCATTATTGTGATGAACTGGACAGCCGTGTGGACGCTTTCCGGACCATTCGTGCACGCACTCCTGCGGAGCAGCCCTTCTCGGATTATGTAAAACTGATGGAGCGATTCTTCTATTTTCAACCCGTGGACTCTCATGACGAATCCGAAAATCCCTGAACCCATGGGTTCAGGATCACGCGAGTATGCTGAGTGGGTTAGCCTGCCGCCGCTGGATGGAGGGCTGTGGGTGGCCATGGTCACCGAAGTTCTCGATGATGCAGCGATACCCAATCTGGTCAAGACCGATCTCGCCTCCGGCGGTGTCGGCATGGTGATTGGCACGACTACCCTGGGAAAGCTCTGGCGAATTCAGGTACCGCGTGAGTATGAGGAGGAAGCCATGGCTGTTTTCGAGTCACTCATGGGTGACAAAGGCGAGGCCTCCGACGATAATACTGGCTCAAAGTCGGAGTGATTTGCGTTTTCTTGTGCCATTTTGTATATTCGGGTTACGTTAACTTAGAAGGATAGTCTCAGGACTTATGACAGAAATTACGGATGTCTTCGCCCGCGAGGTACTGGATTCCCGCGGAAACCCGACGGTTGAAGTCGAAGTAGTGCTTTCCGGCGGCGCTATGGGAAGAACCACAGTGCCGTCGGGTGCCTCCACCGGGGATAATGAAGCCATAGAGCTTCGCGATGGAGACGATAATCGTTACTTTGGCAAAGGCGTATTGGAAGCCGTTCACAATGTGAACACGGAGATTGCCGAAAAGCTCGTCGGCAACGATGCAGTGTACCAGCACGAGATCGACCGGTTGCTGCTCGCTCTCGATGGAACAGATAACAAGTCCAAGCTCGGCGCAAACGCGATTCTGGGCGTTAGCCTCGCCGTCGCACGTGCCGCTGCAGATTCAAGTGGCCTTCCGCTTTACCAGTACTTGGGTGGTGTCGGGGCGAAAATTCTGCCGGTTCCTTTCATGAATGTGATTAACGGCGGCGCTCATGCCGACAATCCGCTGGACTTTCAGGAATTCATGATCGTACCCCGCGGTTTTTCGACATTTTCTGATGGCCTTCGAGCCGGTGTAGAGACATTCCACTGCCTCAAGAAGGTGCTCAAGAAAGCCGGGCATTCCACCAACGTGGGGGACGAGGGAGGCTTCGCACCCAACCTTAAGTCACACCGCGAGGCGATCGAGTTCATTTTGAAAGCAATTGAAGACGCCGGATACGAGGCGGGCGGAGAGATCGCTGTAGCCCTGGATTGTGCCGCGTCCGAGTTCTATGCGCAGAAGAGTGGCAAGTACGACCTGACCTGCGAGGGCAAAGTGCTTTCTGCGGAGGAGATGGCAGAATACTATGCTGCACTTTGCAAGGATTTTCCCATTGTCTCGATTGAGGATGGATTGTCCGAGCATGACTGGGACGGCTGGAAGCTCTTGACTCAAAAGATTGGCAAGAAAACCCAGCTGGTCGGAGATGACATCTTTGTGACCAATGTGAAGCTGCTCTCTAAAGGAATTGAGAAAGGGGTGGCCAATTCCATCTTGGTTAAAGTGAATCAAATCGGTACGCTGTCGGAGACGCTCGATACCGTGGACCTCGCCCGAAGGGCGGGCTACACTCAGATTATCTCGCATCGCTCCGGAGAGACGGAAGATACGACGATTGCAGATCTTGCCGTAGCTACCGGATGCGGAATGATTAAAACCGGCAGCGCATCGCGAACGGACCGCATCGCCAAGTACAACCAATTGCTCCGCATCGAAGAGGAGCTTGGAGATGATGCGGTGTATTTCGGAGCGATTTGGAAATGAAAGACCAATCTGAGTTCCAGCCGTTCCGGCCCAAAAAACGGCCGCGCAGCTTTCGCAATCTGTGGCGACCCAAGATTATTATCGGCTCGACCTTGGCCGTACTTGCCTCCGTGTGGTTTGTTTTCGGTGAGGCCGGAATCTGGGACTCGCACAAAATGAGTAATCAATTCGAGGTTCAGGCAGAGCAGATCGCCCAGCTTGAGGCGGAGAAGAAACACTTGGAAGGGTATCTCGAGGCTCTCAAGAAAGGCGACGAAACGGCATTGGAAAATGCGGCGCGAGATTACTCACTTGTCGCGCCGGGTGAACGAATTTACGAGATTCAAGTGACCGAATCCGCTAAATAGTTTGACTTAAGTTCGAGGTAATGCCCGGTCCTATGAAAGGCCGGGCATTCTCTCTCTCGGAGAAAATTCAATGACTCATCCAAGCCCGCAGCGCAAGTTCACATCCCGCTTCAGGCGAAATTTTGCGACGGGACTGCTCGTCCTTGCGCCGGCCTTTATCACCATCTATCTGGTGACGTTGGTCGTGCATTTTCTGGGCGGGTTCATATCTCCGTTCTTGCGTGATGCTGCAATTTATCTGCTCGGTGAAAATCAATGGCCGAGATTGATTCTCCTGATTTCGGACGTTGTGGGTTTTCTGATTACCGTAGTGATAATTGCCTTCGTCGGTGCACTGGTCAGACGTGTTGTTGGGAAGCGGCTGCTCGGGCTGGTGAATCGAGCGCTGTCTCGAATTCCCGTTATTCGGGAAGTTTACGACGGCATCACCAAGTTTCTACAGTTGCTGTTTGGCGACAAATCCGGATTTCAGCATGTCGTCGCCGTGCGATTCCCGAACGAGCATACTTGGTCCATCGGATTTGTGACGAACTCCCGCGATTGGCCGGGAGAAGATGGCACATTGAAACTGCATCATGTTGTGTTTGTTCCGCACACACCCAATGCATCCTCCGGATTTACTGTTTTCGCGCAGCCTGAGCACACCATTCGGCTGGACCTTACCGTGGATGAGGCGCTGAAGATAATCATCTCAGGTGGTACTCTCTCTGAGAAGACCAAGACCGCGTAAACCGAAAGTTCGCGACATACAATGGAAAATCCCCACCGTAGCCGGTGGGGATTTTCTTTGCCTCAAATGTGAGTAATCAGAGTTTACTCACGCTGGAAAACTTCGGAGTAGATTTGAAATGTTGCTTTGAGCAACGCTGCGATCACAGGGCCTATCAGGAAACCAAAAAAACCAAATGTGGCGATGCCGCCAAGCGTGGACAGAAACACGAGTAGTTCATGCAAGTCAACATCGCGGCGCACGAGATAGGGGCGCAGAAAGTTGTCCACGTTGGCGATGGCAATCCAGCTCCAAAGCAGCAACCCGATTCCGTAGCCCGTTTTTCCGACCAGGACCAAGAGAATTCCAACGGGAAACGTGATGATCTGAACACCGACTGCCGGAATGACCGAGGCGATAACCATCAGAATTGTCCAAAAGAATGGCGATGGGATTCCGCAGATCCAAAAAGCCACGCCGCCCATCACGCCCTGTATGGCGCCAAGTATCCCGACCGTCTTGATCGTGGCCCGGCTTGTAGAAAAGAAATCGTTGATCAGGCGGTCGGATTGATCAAAATCGAGCGGCAGCATTCGCTTTAGCCAGCCAAAAAACTTGTCACCGTCCTTGTAGAAGAAAAATAGCGAATACAGCGTGACAAACACCAGCATGATTCCCTGAGCAACGCCGCCAACGGCTTTCTGCAGTAGCTCCAGCAGAAACTTGCTGATTGCGGCGGCAGAGTTCTCGAGTTTTGTGACCAGGTCATCCACTCGAATCTCGTAATCGAACACGTAGAAACTCCCACCGCTCGTAATCTCGCTCAGTCTTGTGTTAATCTCCTCGCGATGAGGCTCAAACCACGCCGACGCTCGATCGGCCAATGAGGCGGCATCCGCCACCATAATGAGTCCGACGGCCGCAATCGGCACCACCACCACCAGTCCCGTTGCAGCAACACTCAGCATGGCGGACAACGACTCACGCCCCTTTAGCTTGACAGACACGCGATCAAAAATGGATCGGGTAAGTGTCCAAAGCAGAAGCCCTGCAATCACACCAAAAAGCAGCGTGGAAAGCAAGTAAACAAATACAATCAGCAGCGATGCTAAGAGTACGACGACGAACTTCTTCCGCATTCCCACGCTCTCGCCCGTATCCTTACTCATCCTTTAGCTCCTGAAAACGTGAAACCCCATCGCGATCGAACGATGGGGTTTGGAAAACACAAGGAGAACAATTGCAAAACTTCTGAAGCAGTCGTGAGTTTCCACACGTTCTGCTCTGGCCTTAGTGGCGGCCTTTTAACTCGGAGAGTCGCTGCTTGGCAATACCCGCCTCCTCCGACTGCGGAAACTGCTCAACCAAGTCCTCCCATTGACGGCGCGCAGCCGACATGTTCTGGACGGCGCGATAACATAACCCGAGTTTCAGCATCGCGCGAGGGACGTTTGTACCCAGTGGATCCAGCTCAATCACGCGCTGATACTCTTCGATTGCTTCGTCGTATCGCTTGCGGGCATAATACGATTCACCCAGGCCGTACCGTGCTTCGTCGGCCAGTTCTCCGCTGGAATTCATCTCAAGGAACTGCAGAAATCCGACTTCCGCAAGATCGTAATTGCCAAGGCCGAGGTCTCGCTGGGCGGCGTCGTAATAATCGATCCCCAGTTGTGTGGACTGCGAAGTGTCGCTCGCGTTCTGTTTTCGAATCCAATCCTCCATCGGCGCAAGCGAGCGATCCATACGATTCAGAATATCGTCCAGCCGGGCCGCGAGTGATTGAACCTTCTCCTCAAGCGCAGTCGAACCGAATTCCGATTTCGCACTCATGTTGCGCACATCCTCGCCCAGACCTGCCACCGTCTGCGACATGCGCTTGTTCTGGGCGTACAGGCTATCGATCTTCGTGTCAATCTGCCAGACGTCAGATTGCAGATCCACGATTTGTTTGCGCGAAGCGCATCCAGTGAAGCCTACAAGAACGAGCAGTGCCACAATGGGCACTGCCAAACTAAGTGGACTCTTCACAGACAGTCGCAACTATCGAACGCGGAATTCAGCGCGGCGATTTCTCGTCCAGGACGACTCAGAATGTCCCGGGTCCACAGGGCGCTCCTCACCGTAGCTCACCGTATTCATCCGGCTCGCAGAAATGCCTTCTGCGACAAGTGCCTGCTTTGCGGCCGTTGCCCGGCGCTCACCCAGTGCAAGGTTGTACTCGTTGGTACCGCGCTCATCGCAGTGGCCTTCAACACTGACCGCCCAATCCGTCCATTTGCGGAAAATGTCGGCGTTGTTCTTTACTTCGTCGCGCATGTCGGAGCGAATGTCCGAACGGTCGAAGTCAAAGTATACCGTCTGAATGCGCGCCTTGTCTGCTTCCATCTCCGAAACAGGTGACTCGCTTGGATTGGAAGGCGTACTGCCATTGGTGGTCTCGATATTCGTGCCGCTCTTCGAGTCTTCACTGGACTTCTTGGTCTTTTTCTTGCAGCCTGTTGTGGCAACAGCAAGACCCAAGACGATTAACAGCAAGACAAGCGACATGTTAGAGAGTTTTTTCATGTTCTTTTCTCCACGCTATAGTTTTAACGACTGTTCAAGAAATCCAGAAATACCTACTCCGACTGCAGAAGTGCCTGCGCCGGCCCCCATTGCGGCTGTGAAGCATCCAGACCGAAAGTTAGCTGTCTTGCCCCGCTGCCATCCCAATTGCTTGTCCAAATGGCGGACTTGCCGCCCTGTACCGATGTGTACACCAGCTTCATTCCGTCCGGCGACCAGCTCGGATCTAAGTTGGATCCCGGATCCGTGATGCGCCGCTCGCGGTTGTCGCTGAGTGAAATGGTGAAGATCTGAAATCCGATCTCGCGGCTCGCGTAGGCGATCAAGTCACCCCGGGGTGACCAGCGAGCCGTCTCATTGTAGTTGCCGGCGAAAGTGATGCGCTGCACGCCGGCCCCGTCAACATCCATCCGGTAAATCTGCGGCGTTCCGGTGCGGTCAGAGGTAAAGACCAACTCGCGGGAGGTCGGTGCAAATGACGGAGATGTATCTATACCGTGATTGACCGTAACCTGCGTCTTCCCGGAACCGTCCGCGTGAATGCGGTAGATCTCTGAATTGCCGTCTTCGGACGAACTGTAAGCCACCCATTGCCCGTCAGGCGAGACCGCCGGCGCACTATCCACCCGTGGCGATGCGATGAAGGACGAGCTGCGGCCTGTGCTCAAATCTAATTTATAGATGTCTGCGTTGCCGGCCTTGAACGAAGTGAAGAAGATAGTCTTGCCGTCCGGTGACCAGGTGGGCGACAGGTTGGTCGAGTTGTCGCGTGTCAGTACATGTGGATTGGCTCCATCCCAGTCCATCATCCAGAGTTCTTTGATCGCGGCTGACTTCACCACAAATGCAATCTTCGACGTGAATGCACCCTCTTCGCCCGTGAGCATCTTCGTAATCCACGCGGACATCTGGTGCGCCGCGTCTCTCGCAGCTTCGGACTCGAAACCAAAGTTCTGCATATGAATTGGACTGCTTATCGGCGGCTGAAAGATCGCCACTGCAGAACTCATTTTATCCCAGCCGGATGAAACGGTGGCTTGAATCCGTGCTGCCGTTGAACCGGAAAACGTGCGAAGCGTGTCATTTCTTCCGTTTACACGGCGGACCTGAATCACCGTATCCGGGGGAAGATCTTCCGGCTCCAATACATTGAAGTACCCGCAATAAGCCAGGTCATTCTTGACGATCGAAAACAGCACATTCGGCAAGTCGTTGGAGTACGCATCCGGAGAAGAAGCCTTGAACGGATACACTACGATGTCCATGCGGCCCACCGATGCCGTCTCGGTACGAATGGTAATAGGCTGAGAATGAGCGATGGATAAAAGTCCGCAAATCAAACCGCACAGGGCAAAACAACTCGCGCGCAAATTCAAGTTCATGCTGTTCGTAATTATCGTCCCATCGGATTTACCACGAATTCGTAATTGATGGCGAGACTCTCCTGTTCATATTGCGGTGGCAAGGGAGCAAACTTTGCTGCAGACCGGATTGCGCGCTCAGCTGCGTTATCCAATAGTAGGTTTCCTGATGGCTTCAAGAGCTGGATATCAGTAATGGTTCCATCCTTGCGAATCCTGAAGCCCATCGTTGCCAGCAACTGACCCTTTATCCCGCTCGGTGCTCGGTAGAATTGCTCGATTTTCGCCTGAACTGCCGCCAAGTAGAAGTCATACTCGAAGCCTTCATTCTGCAGTCGCAGTGTGCCCGACTTCCCTTCGCGTTCCAGTTTGGGAAGCACCGACCGCGGCTTGGGCTTGGATTCCTCGAGCTTCGGCATCGGCTTGGATTCTTTGGGCTCTTTCGTCTCCTTCGGAATCTTGAGTGGCTCGACCGGATCAGGAACGGCTTCCTCCTGCTCTTTTTCCGGCTTCTTCTCCGGCTCCTTCTGTCCAGGATTTTCCTCGGGCTTGGGAGCAGTGGCAAACGACTTTGGCCTAACAAGCTTTACCGTCGTTGCTGTGGGGAGTGGCAGTTGCTTGTCAGATCCAAGCCTGCTGCCGAAGATCATGATCAGCAAAGCCAACACATGAAGTGCCATGGAGCCGACAAACGGTCCACGCATGATGCCCTACCGCCTGCGGCCCTGCCGCGATTCACCGGGCTCGGCAACGAGCCCCAAATCAGCTACTCCGTTCAAACGCAACGCATCGATAACGCTGAGCACCTTGTCATAAGGTACTTCACCATCCGCTTTCAGAAACACGGGTACCGAGTTCTTGGGATTCCAAATCTGGCCGAAATCGGCATCAAACCGCTCGACATCAGTGGATGCATCGTCGATCATGATTTTCCCGCTCTTCTGAATCACAATTGTGATGCCGTCCTGATCGTTCGGCTTTGCCGTGACCGCCTGCGGAACCTGAATGTTCAGCGTATTCTTCATGATTGGGGCGGCTACCATGAAGATAATCAAGAGCACAAGGGTCACATCGACCAACGAAGTGACATTGATGTCTGGAATGGGACGATAATGAATCTTGAAACTTCCGCGCGTCAACGGTTTCATGGAGCGGGGCGGACGCGCGTTGCGGTGGGGGTGCGGCTGGAACTCTTTTGAATCGCGTAGGCCAAATCGTCGCCAAATGCCTCAGCACGTTCAGACTCCTTGCGCAGCCAGTTTGAAATGAAATTGTAAGCCACCAGCGCGGGAATCGCCGCGAACAGACCAACTGCGGTTGCAACCAGTGCTTCAGCAATTCCCGGAGCAACGACCGCGATATTTGCACCGCCCCAAACTCCGATGCGCTGAAAGGCGCTGATAATTCCCCACACAGTCCCGAGCAGACCGAGGAATGGACCCGCCGAACTGCATGTCGCCAAAAACGGCAGCAGTTTTTCAGCACGGTTCAACTCGGACGTAACCGCCCGCGAAAACTCTCGCGCTACCAGTTCACTGTCCACATTGTAATCACTTCGATCTAACAACTCACGGTGAACGTGAATATAAGCTTTGGACACGAATGCCGCGGAATATCGGCGGGCCTCAGCCGCGAGCGAACGCGCGTCAAAACTTGACCAGCGATAGTGACTTAGTCCTGCATTGGCTCGTTTTACGCGGGCCATGAGCAGAAACTTCTCAAGGATAATTGTCCATGATGCCACGGACATTGCCGCCAGCACAAGCAGGATGAACTTGGCGAACGGCGACGCGATCAGTATTAATTCCCAAAGTCCACCTTCGTGGGGAGCCATTTACGTCAGTAACCTATTGGTAAATATTGATTTCCATTCAAGAAAATCGGCCACTGGCGGAGCTCAGGGCTTAAGTACTGCAATATAAACAATACCCTATAGTTTGTCAAGCTAAATCAGAGGAAGATGGCGAGGTGGACGTGACGCGAGGTCTCATTTATGAATCGCTGGGTCTGGTGCGCTGAAGTAGCGTAATCGGACTGCAAGCCTCTCCAAAAGAGAGCACTGCCGCCACAGAGGATAATTTGGCTACCGCCATCAAATATACCCATATCGGAATTTCCATATGGTGTACCCACGGTATCATGACCGCACGATTGCGATAGGGTTCCAAATCCATCGCATTCAGCTTGTCGCGAAACTCTGTTTCACGAATCATGCCGTCACCGATGATGTTCTCGAGGGGAAACTTGACTAAAGACATGGGGATCGTTTGCTATGTGGAATAGGCGTGAAAGCCATGCAGGCGGACGAAGCTGGCGGACTATTTTGAGGATCGAACAACCTGTAATGAGAACTCACGGTCGCCGATCTTCTGCAGTATGATCCTGTCACCGGGCTGAATCGCGTGCTCGGACGTGAATCGTGTCCAGCCATGGAGTTTTGAACGATTGCGAAGCTGCAGCTTGGTGCCGTCAATATCTGAAACAATCTCAAAACCAAGATCCGTCTTGATGATTACGGGAACTCCGCGCCTCAATTCGGATCCAATTGCATCGGTGGGGAATAGATCGACGGCATCAAAGAGATTCAGGTACCTTTCAGTAAACCAAAGATTCTCCTCTGTAACCGGAAACTCAACCGAATTCAAGGGCATGCCATTCTTGTCAATTCAAGAGCGACAAAACCCTCCACCCAGCAAGGCAGAGGGTTTCTCGAAACTCCACGCACTACGAGTGAACCGCAGAGACGAACGACTGGGCTCAGCTCGAAAAGCTCTGACCGCATCCACAGGAACGCTTCGCATTCGGATTGCGAAACACAAAGCCCGACCCGTTCAAGCCGTCTTCAAAATCAATCGTCGTTCCGTTCAGGTAAAGATAGCTGCGGGTGTCGCACACGAGCTTCAGACCGTCATAC
>CAZVXJ010000021.1:0-19188 GCA_964631675.1 uncultured Alphaproteobacteria bacterium | reverse complement strand
CCGGCGAGAACTATACCTACTTCCTTGCCCATGTAGACCTCGCCGGCAATCGCACTGAGCACCGCGACCGCTCGGCAACAGTCACTTACTCTGCCGGTACCGCTCTGCCTTCCGAGTTTTCGCTGTCAGCCTACCCGAATCCATTCAATCCCAAAACGACGATTTCCTTCTCGATTCCCGCGGCAGGATTTGCAACGCTTGCAATCTACGATTTGAATGGCCGCCTTGTGCAGGAAATTGCACACCGCGTGTTTGACGCCGGTGTGCATCACGTTGTGTTCGATGGCCGCGCACTCGCTACAGGCTGCTACCTAGCCCGCCTCGAATCCGCTTCCGCCTCCAAGACAATCAAACTACTCTTGATGAAGTAACCCCCTTGTGTATCCCCCAAATCGGAGATTTGGGAAAAAAAAGGAATTAAAAAGCCCTCGTGAAGAATCGCGAGGGCTTTTACATTTCTTCTTCCCCCCAAAAACTTGTTTTGGGGGAAAAACAAAGGGGGTTGACTTTTTTCTCCCCTCCGCTTTAGCGGGGGGGCAGGGGGGGTAAACTTTTAGCTTCCTCCAACCTCTTCTCATGCAATCGCACTGTCCGGTCCATTGCCCGAGCAAACTCCAAATTGTGCGTCGCCACGACGAGCGCGATATTTTCCTCACGCGCCAGCTTCTCCAAAATTTTCTGCAAGTTCGCCGCCGCTTCGCCGTCGAGATTTCCGGTGGGCTCGTCGCAGATCAGAATTTTCGGCTGATTAATCAGCGCGCGCGCCAGCGCCACTCGCTGCTGCTCTCCGCCGGAGAGTTCTCCGGGCCGGTGTGAAATTCTATGCGCAAGTCCGACCTGCGTGAGCAGATCCTTCGCGCGCGTTTCGGCGGCGGCGGTGTGATTGCCTTTCAGCCGCGCGGGCATCAGCACATTTTCCAGCGCGCTGAATTCGGGCAGCAGGTGATGAAACTGAAACACAAATCCGATTTTGTCGCGCCGCAGTTCCGCAAGCTGATCGGAATTCATTTTCGACACGGCTTGATTTTCGATCACGATTTCCCCGGACGTCGCCCGGTCTAGCGCGCCGAGCAGATGCAGCAGCGTGGACTTCCCTACGCCCGACGGCCCCACGACCGCCACCTGCTCACCCGCCTCCGCTGCAAAGTTTACTTCGCACAGCACCGGCACTTCGACGGGTCCGAGGAAATACGATTTGGATAGATTGTGAGTTGCAAGGATGGACATAATGTGATTGCAATGATTTGTTAGAGAAGTAGGCGTTTGTCATCCTGAACGAAGAGAAGGATATCAGTTCACACCTCATGCTTCAGCCACCCGCCGCGATGAAACAACCACCACGAAGCGGCTCCGGCAATCGCGAAAGCCAAGGTGCGTCCCCACATCAAACCGACCGGGCCCTCGTTCAGGAGCGGGCCGCAAAAATACATGAGTGGAAGCGCGAGCACCCATGCGCGGATCAGTGACAATACCATCGTCGGTTTGTTCATACCCGCGCCGCCGAATGCGGTCTCCACGCCGACGGTCACACCGAGAAAGGGCAAACCCACGGCAAGAATTCTCAGCAGCGTCGCGCCCGCATCTGTATCCGCTGCTTCGGGAAGAAAGAAATCAATCACAAGCGGCGCGCCCGCGAGCAGCACGAGCGCAAAGCTGAACATGGTAACGAGTGAAATGTGAATCCCGAGACGGCCCGTTTCCATCGCCAGATCGCGGCGGCCCGCTCCAATATGCTGGCCGATGAGCGCGCTGCCGCCGAGCCCGAACCCGACCATCGCGGTCAGTCCAAATTCCAACGCGCGCTGCCCGAGTCCGTAAAAGGCCACCACCTCGGTGCCAAAGTGCGCAACAAATTTCACGGCCACGGTCGTCGCGAGCGCAAGACTGAGCGAACTGATCCCCGATGGCAATCCAATCTTCAAAATCGGCCAGACATCGTTCCAAGCCGGCAGCGGCCTGCGAAACCAATGCACTCTGATCGGAGATCTTTCACTCGCCAAGAGCCATCCGCCCAAAACAACCACCGCACCGAAAGCGGTCGCCGTTGCGCAAGCCGCGCCGAACACTCCCCACTCGGGAAATGGTCCGATGCCGAAAATAAATAGCGGAGCCAAAATAATGTTCAAACCCACACCCACCGCCTGCATCCAGAATGCCCACTTCGGTTTTCCAATCGAACGCAGTACGGTGAACACGGAAAAACTCACATGCAAAAACGGCGCGGCCACGAGCAGCACGACCATAAAGTCCGCCGCAAGTTCGAGCACGCGCGCCTCCGCACCCAGAAAGGCCAGCGCAGCTTTCATCACGAGCAGACCAAGCATGCCGAAAATCACACCGAGCACGACCTTCGTGAAAAACGTCGCCCGAATCGCGCGTTCAGTTTTCTCGTGATCACCTTCGCCGAAACGGCGGCTGATAATGGCCACGCTTCCCGCGCCGACCGTAAAACCGGGGAACTCGAGCAGTACCCACAAGAGGGTGCTTGCGATTGTGACCGCCGCGACAGGTTCAGTGCCCAATCTTCCCAGCCAAAACATATCCACCAGATCATTGATGGACAACACGAGATAACCCGTCAGCGAGGGGATGCCGTAGGAAAGCAGTTCCTTCAACGTAGAACGATGAACGAAGAACGATGAAGAAGCGGCGGTCTGATTCCTGTCTTCTTTCATCGTTCCTCGTTCTTCGTTTGTCGTTTTGTTTATATCTCGTGCTTCAGCCATGTGCCCTTTCTGAACAACCAAAGAGCAGCAGCGCCGCCAATGGCATGAGCAGTGGTCCAGCCCCACATCAGGCCATGCGGACCAAAGTTGAGTACCGGACCCAGCAAGTACATCAGAGGAATCACCAGCAGCCAGGCATGCACAATCGAGAGGATCATCGGCGGAGTGTTTTGTCCGGCTCCTTCGAATGCAGTTTCTGCTCCGATGTGAATGCCGATCAACGGCAAACTGACGGCCATGATGCGAAGAATCTGTGCTGCCAAATGATGCAAGGATTCGTCAGCCAGAAAAAACGACACAATCCACGGTGCACCGACGAACATCAACAATCCATAGCCAATCATCAGATAGGCGGCGAGGCGGGTGGACATGACTCCCGCCAGCCACGCCTTGTCAAGTGATTTTGAACCAAGATATTGTCCAATGAGTGCCCCAGTGCCCAGTCCGAGTCCAACGACCATCATCAATCCGAAATGCAGGATTTTCTGTCCTGCACCATAGATCGCGACGACATTCGTTCCGTAAACGGCTACCAGTTTGACGGCGAAGTTCATCGAAAGTGCGAAACTTGTCTGATTGATTCCACCGGGAAGCCCAATTTTCAGCACAGGCAGCATGTCGGCCATGACCGGCGCCGGCTTGTGAAACCAGCGAATGCGCAGCGGAGATTTCTTTCCCGAAAGCATGATCATGCCGACAATGACCACAGCGGTGTACGAACTTGCGGTGGCAATGGATGCACCCAGCACCTCGAGCCGTGGAAACGGACCAAGTCCGTAGATAAGCAGCGGATCGAGTACGAGGTTTAACACTGTGCCAATGGCTTGCACTGCAAACGCCGCACGCGGTCTGCCCAGCGAGCGGAGGGCTGTATAAACCGAGAAACTCGTCATGGCGAGTCCGAGCGTGGGAAACTGTACACCAAGATATTGAACGGACATCCGGTGTACATCCGGTGCGGCGCCGTAAAATTCAAGTCCCCAATTCATGATGAGAAGCCCGAACAAGCCAAACATCGTTCCCAATCCGAACTTAAGCAAGAAGACCGCCTTGATTGCCTTTTCGGTACGTTCAAGGTCGCCTTCACCCCAACGGCGGCTGATGGTGGCAACACTGCCGACGCCCACAACCATGTTCGCAAATGAGAGTGTCCACAGTAGAGTAGCCGCCATCGTAATGGCCGCAACCGGCGCAGCTCCGATCTGTCCGAGCCAGAACATGTTGACCAGCTCGTTAAACGAGACCACGACAAAACCTGCCATCGAGGGGAGTCCCATGGAGAGGACTTCCTTCATGATCGCGCGTTTCATGTCACGGGCAAACGGCGTGGGGGAGTGCTCTCGAGCAACCTCCTGCGCGGAGGCATTCGATTCACCCAGTATCTTTGCTACGTGCTTTGGGGGTAATGTTCTGAGCATATTCATACGCTCCAGTCCTCCTTTCGACTGCCCGGACCGGAGATGGGTTGCACGGAAGGCTACCGAGCTTTGTCAGCTTCGTTAGCCAATGTCAAAAACCCACCGCCGAGTCCAGCAGTGGGTTTCTAATCGTAAATGGAATATTCTTATAAACTTAATCCATACAATTGACCATGCTGGCGCGCTCGCAGTCGACCCCATCGGGCGTGGCAAGCTGAAGGGCTACCACCTGGGTCTGCGGGGCTGAACCGTAATTCGTGTACCGTTGCATCGTCAATGATTGAATGGGTTTGTCGTGAAATATCGGAACCTGTCGGCCATGTTCAAGCGTTTTAATTTAGCACTTTGTGCTCATAAAGTCAAGTCGCCGTGGGCGGGCTGCCTCAAACAACCGGGTCCAACAGCGAAAACCGAGTAGAAATAGTTGCTTGCATATATCCTGCAAAATTGGTAAACTAAGGGGAAACCGGTGTGGCGGGAAGGCATGAGATTCGTCATGGAGGAAGTGGATATTCTAAACGGTTAGTCCGTTTTTTGCTGCGACGGGATGATGTACGACCATCCGATGTGATCTGGCTGTTCCCGTGCTCACACCGTTGTATGACTGATTCCACTACTACGTCCGAATTCGAGCGTTCATGTCCTTCGGCCTGATTGGTCGCTACCACCGTGTTTTTTATGCATTGACCTTCCTGGGCCTGTTGCTTGCGGCTGATGTCGCACGCGCGGGAATAGGACTTGACCGCTCCCTGACCGATCGAATCGGTGCAAACTATTTGCTCCGAAGACCGGTCAGGGGGCTTTCTGCATTTCAGAACCGGCCGCTCGTGCCTCCGTCCGCCGAGGTGAAAGAAACTGCAAAGGTGGATTCCAGCTATCAGTTCGTCCGGTTGACCATTCCGCTGAAGGACACGGACATTTATCAGCCTGTACCGCTCGAGTACGAGTCGTATAAACGTGAGCGCTTCGCCTACGATGTGCGGAAGGACTATCAGGAGCTGATTCGCAGAGTCTACAAACGTGCGAGTCAGCGCCGATCGGGTGAGGGTGTGGCGATCGATGTACCGTTCAAGATCAAGTCCAAAACATTTCGCCGGCTGTTCGGCGGCGATAATGTCGGTGTGAGAGTGTCGGGAAACATCGCGATTAACGGCAATGTGCGCAGGCAGCAATTCGATGAGCAGCAGGCGTTCAATCAGCAAAATGCGAACACCAGCTTTCGCATTGACATGACTCAGCAGTTCTCGATTACGGGAAAGATCGGGCAAAAGGTCGAGGTCAAAGTCGACCAGGACTCCGAACGAATCCTTGACTTTCAGAATTCGTTGAAGCTCACGTATACGGGTGACGAAGATGAGATCGTACAAAAGGTTGAGGCCGGTAACGTTGCACTGAATCTGGGAACGAGACTGGCAACTTTCTCCGGAAGAAATACAGGATTATTTGGCGTAAAAACCGAGGCCAAGGTCGGAGCGCTCAAACTGACCGGTATCGCCTCGCTCGAGCGCGGCCAGAAAAACCGGCAGTCGCCCAATCAGGATCAGCAACGGGCTTCGTTTACCGAGAAAGAGTTTATCCAGAATATGTACTTCTGGATTACCGACCAAACCGGGTTCATCACCGATACCCTGAGCGGAGAACGCAAGGACTACATCAGTTTCCGCGACAACTACCGCAATTACAGCAACCGCGAGCATGTTCTGGCTTATGATCCGAATTACTCGATTCAGGATATCGAGGTCTATGTCAGCACAACGCAGTCGGGTAATCCCACGGAGACGGAGATCTTCGGCCGCGCGGCCGTCTTGCAGGATCTGAATTCGCTCTATGCAGACACATTTCAAATTGACGCTGATCACGTTACCGGCAACTGGCGAAAGCTGTCCAAAGGTGTCGACTATGATCTTGAAAACCGGCTTGGCTATATTCGGCTGCGGCAGCCGATTCAGGCGAGTCAGATGCTGGCTGTGGCGTTTTCAACCGTTGCTGGAGATACTTTCGGCAAGCTGGATGCGAATCTGGACAACTTGTCGCTCGTGCTCATCAAGCGGAACAACCCGCAGCCAACTGACTTGACCTGGAATTTGATGTTCAGGCACGTTTACAGCTTTGGAGCCACCGGGCTTGATCCGACCAATTTCAAATTGACCATCAATCGTGAGACGGCGCAGGCCGGACAGAATGAGACAGGACCGCCCGGATCGACTTTCAGCTATCTTGAATTCTTCGATTTCGATTTGGAGGGCGAGGGAGGAACTCCCGGTGCCGATGGCAAGGTGGATAATGTCCCGGCCATCGTCAACTGGAGTCTGGGTGAACTCCATTTTCTCGATTTAACTCCGTTCGATCCAAGCGGGTATTTCGAGGGCGGAGTCGAAACTGGATGGGACTTCACCCCCTATGAAGTTGGACAGGACACTGCGGGTTTCAGCGCGCCTTATTTGTACAATACTCCGATCAGTCAGCACAGTCAGCAAGGTGTCCGCTGGCGGTTCACGTCGGAGTACAAAGGCTCAACTTCGGTATTCCGGCTCGGCGCGCTCGTGCTTGAAGGATCGGAAGAAGTCAAGCTGAACGGGCAGCCGCTGGCACGCGGAACGGATTACACGATTGACTATCTCTCAGGTGAGTTGCGCATTCTGAATGAGGCGGCAAAAGCACCAGGAGCCGCGCTTGAAATCACTTATGAATCGGGGCAGTTCTTTCAGCTGGACAAGAAAACACTCTTGGGTGCCCGCGCAGAGTACGGTCTGTGGCAGGATAGCTACATCGGCGGCATGGTGCTGCACCTGAATGAGAGCACGTTGGACAAGCGAGTTCGCATCGGCAACGAACCGATCCGCAATACTCTCTATGATGCCAATGCGAACCTGAAATTCAAGCCGAATTTCCTGTCGCGCATTGTAGATGCCGCGCCCATGATCAAGACCGAGTCGCCTTCCGACCTTCAGATTGAAGGTGAAGTTGCGAAAGTGTTTCCCAATCCCAACTCGCTGGAAAATGGGCGTACGGGTGACTACAATGGTCTCGCCTATCTTGACGACTTTGAAGGTTCCCGCCGTTCCTCACCGATTGGCTTGCAGCGCAGGCAGTGGACGAATTCGTCGATCCCGGTTGACGCGAGATTGCTTCCGCGGCGCGGCCGAATGGTTTGGTACAATCCAAACACGGACCGTCAGGTTCCGGTTAAGGATGTATTCCCTGAGCGAGAGACTAATTCGCAGGTGGCCAACACTCTGCAGTCGCTGGTATTGGAATATACGCCTCCGGTGATGGATGCCGACAGCATGCGGCGCAGTTGGGGCGGCATCATGCGATTCCTCGGCGATGGATACGCCGATCAGTCGCGGGCACAATTCCTGGAATTCTGGATTCAGGTGCCTGCGTCGGCGGAGGGCGATAATCCCACCCTGGTAGTGGACCTGGGCGAAATCTCCGAAGATGCCATTCCAAACGGCAAGATGGACTCCGAAGATCGTCCCGAAGCAGGCCAGGAAGTCACGAGCGACCTGCGTGAATATGGCAACGGAGTGCTCAATCCCGAAACTGAAGATACGGGAATTGACGGTGACTTTGGCGATGATCCGAATGATACCGACTTCTGGAACGGCAACGACCAGCCTGCAATTGCATCCAATGACAACTGGTCGCATGAATCCGGCAGTGACGATTTCGAACATGTCAATGGCACGGAACGCAACAAGAACGACGACGGTGGTGGTTTTCCCGACACGGAAGACTTGTTCGACAATGACCTGCTGGACGAGAACAACGCCTATTTTTCTTATCGCATCTCTCTGGATTTCGACAGTCCTTACATTGTGGGCGGCGAAGGCAATCCGAAGAACTGGCGACTGTTCCGCATTCCACTCGCCGTCAAGGACTCGGCGGTCGTGGACACCATCGGCAGCGCCAATAAGACGAGTGTGCGCTGGGCCAGAATGTACATGACAGGAGTTTCGCGAAAGACGAAAATCCAGCTGGTACAGAATGACATCGTTTCCAACGAGTGGCTGGCACAGTTTATTGGTGCGGATTCAACCGAGTACATCACGTCTGCAGTCATAAACTCGCATGAGAATCCCGGCTATCGCAGTCCGCCCGGAGTCGAAGGCGAAATCGACCCGATCACGCAGCTCAGACAGCGGGAGCAGTCGCTGGTGCTGAAGATCAACCAGCTCGGCGGCATTACCGCAGAGGGGAGAAACGCGCCGGATTCGTTCTTTGTCGCCAAGAATCTGTACGAGAACATTAATCTGCTCGAGTACAAGAAGCTGAAAATGTTTGTTCACGGCGGCGGTGAAGAGCCGATTCTGTTTCCAGACAACAAATACCAGCTTACACTCAGGTTCGGGCAGAATTACACCAACCTGAATACCAATTTCTATGATGTGGTCCTGACGGTTCATCCTGATTGGGATCCGCGAAATGAGATCGACCTTGCCATGAATGACCTGTCGCAGCTGCACACGCTTCGTGCGGTGGCCGCGGCGGATCCGGACAATCATCTGGCTCCCACAGGACGCTATGCTATACCGTTCGGAACGGATCCCGGAGACAGCCTGGTCATCAGTGGAACACCGACGCTGTCTCGCGTGGGATTCATTGCCATCGGGATTACCAAATTCGACAAGTATTATTCGGGTTCCGGAGATGAAATCTGGGTGGATGAGCTTCGCGTGTCGGACATTTACAAGGACCCGGGTACTGCGGCGGAACTGAATGCGACGCTCAGACTTGCGGACTTTGTGTCACTTGCGGGCGGTTACAGTCAGCGCGATGCGGACTTTCACAATGTAAACACACGTATCGGGACCAATGAAAGCTCGCAGGGCCTCCGTGGAAATCTGACGCTAAACCTGCATAAGATCGCGGTGGAACGGTGGGGATTTCAATTACCGCTGACGGTTACGCACAACGAATCCGAATCCATACCGCGCTATGTCCCCGGAACGGATACGAGAATTGATCCGGGCAGTATCTCCGACAGCCTGCGCAATGCCATACGTGGATTGCAGACTTCGACAAACTACACGATACGATATTCCAAAACTGGAAACTCAAGAAATCCGCTCGTTCGATACTCTCTGGAAAAACTTTCGGCCGGCTACGACCATTCCAGGGACGAACGCAGCGACTACAATATCCAGAAGAGTGAGAATACGACGGAAGGTGCGAACCTTGGTTACTCTTTCCCCACGGCGAAGGGGCGGGGCATAGCACCGCTGTTCTGGATCAAGAGAGTTCCCGTGCTGGGAATGGTGGGGAGTCCGAAACTTTTCTTCAAACCGACGCGGCTTTCAGGTACGTTCAGGGCGGATAAGCGCGACGGATTGCAAGTGACGAGACCCGTTCCGCAAACACGATACGCCGGTACGGATTCTGCAACCGTAGTCTTTTCACAGCAGCGAACATCGTCTGAGAGCTTTGGCAATTCACGAGCGTTTACGTTGGGTTTTTCGCCGGTTGAGCCGGTGAATATCGAAGGCGGCAGGACGATTCGCGGCCAATTTCTCGCAGACTCGGTGTTCGCGGGTCTCAATGCGAACAACGACTCACTGCACCGCTACTATATCAAAGAGGATTGGACGGATCTGCTGAACGGCGCAATTGGCAGGAACACCGATATTCAGCAGCAGGTGAATACGACCTACAGTCCGCAGTTTGCTTCTTGGCTTCGGCCAACATTTTCTTACGGCGCGCAGTATAACTGGAACCGCAGGAACTTCACGCAGAACAACTCCGAGGCGGTGGGGAATCAGCGCACATTTGGAACAGATGTAACGCTTGATTTTCGTGCCATTTTTGGTGGCGGCGGCGGCGGACGAAACCGGGACCGGCGCGGACGCGACGGTCGTGCGGAAGAGCGGGAAAGGGAAGGTGGGCCGGAAAAGGATAAACTCCCGCTTCCTGGCGGACGAGCGGGTGGTGACCCAAAAGATGGCGCACCACGGTTTGAGGAGCCTGATCGACTGCCGAAGGATCGGTTTGGGCCGCAGTCGGGCAGTCGCGGCGATAAAGGTGGCGCACAAAGTTCGGACACGACTCAGGCTCTGGCTGATACCGCACTCGTGCAGGGGGACAGTCTGGGAGGAGCGGGAATCGAGAAGCCGCGCGGCATGACGATCGGGCAGAGGCTCTCTGCGGCCATCAGTCCGATACGCTATATGCTGATGATGCTGGATCCGATTGCAGTAGGCTATGACAACAGTGCATCGCATCAGATTGGTGCAGTACATGGATTCGGAGCGGATTGGAGATACCAGCTCGGGTTCGAACAGGAGCCGGGGTTGCCGAAAGATTCCGGGTATACGAGCAGTCCGCAAAAGAGAAATGACCAGACGATTACCGCGCGCTCGGGTATTCGCCTGACAAGTAACATCCGAACGACCATCAACTACTCAAATCGTGAATCGGAAAACATCGCCGAAGGGAACCTCTCGCAGTCCACAGGGAACCGTGAGGAGACCACATTCTGGCTCGGTCGGAAGATCACGTTCGAAAAAGACAGCGCGGGAAATCCAACCAACAGCAAAACAGAAGGTGTAGCGTTGCCGTTCGTGGACGTCTCGGTGGACTGGTCGGGGTTTGAGAAGATCGGCTTTATCGGCAAGTACATGGAATCGGCCTCACTGGCCAGTGGCTATGCGGGCAAAGTGAGGGAAAACTGGGCGGGCAGTGCCTCAAGTGTGGAAGCTCGAGACTACACCAGAACATGGAATCCGTTGCTGGGAATCAATCTATCGTGGAAGGTTGGCCTGGAATCGCAGATTCGCTACAATTCATCAACAACCTATCAGGATGGAATTCGCCTGAAGAACCGCAGCCGCTCGTCTGATCAACAGATCACGGCAACGGTGAGCTACACGATTCGCACGGGTTTCCGCCTGCCCGTGCTCTGGTTGAGTTCGATTCGGCTGCAGAATCAGACGACGCTGTCGCTGAACGGCGATTATCGTACGCAAAAGCAGGAGCGCACTCTGCAGGCGAATTCAGATCAGTTCTCGACCGGCGCGCAAACGACTTCATGGTCGATTCAACCGCGTATGACCTATAGCTTCTCGAACACCGTGCAAGGCCAGGGCTATCTGCAATTCCAGTCTACCAAGGATGAAGTACGCGATAGCGGCTCGCGGTTGTTTGAGTTCGGTATTCAGGTGAACATTGCGATTCGAGGGTAGGTGTCATGATTGCCGGAGCCATAGATATTGGATCAAATACGACGCTTGCGCTTCTGGCCGAGCTGCAGGATGGCGAACTTCTCGTTCTGAAAGATCAGCTGACCTTTAATGGACTGGGCGATTCGCTGAAGGAGACGGACGAGCTTCCGCGAGATACAATTGCGCTGAACATCGACCTGCTGAATGAAATCGTGCGCGAGTTCAAGCGGGATGGTGCCGAAGCGATTGCGGCTACGGGTACCGCTGCATTGAGGAGGGCCATGAACCGAGCGGCGTTCGTCGGCGCCGCGAAACAGGTATTGGGCCTGACCGTAGATGTGCTGTCCGGACGCGAAGAGGCGGCACTGACTTTCGCTGGCGCGATTTCGGGGCGTGAAATTTATCCGAACGAAGCGGTGGGAGTCATGGATATCGGAGGTGGTTCGACCGAACTGATACAGGGCAAGGGGACGCAGCCGACTCATTCGACAAGTTTGGATTTGGGATCGGTCTACCTGACCAATCAGTTTTTCAAGAACGATCCACCGACCGCTCAGGAAACGCAAAGTCTGAAGGCGTCGCTGCAGGACCGGTTGCCACTCCTTATAGGAGGACTGGGAGATCGAACGATGCCGTGGACTCTGGTGAGCGGCACGGCTGTGTCGCTCGCGATGCTGAAACGCGGGCTGCGGCGGTATGATCCTGCGGCGGTGCGTGAGACGTTTCTCTCACGGGATGATCTGGATGCTGCAATCGTCAGGCTTTCTGGCATGTCTACTGCCGAAATTCAAAATTTGCCGGGACTGCCGCCGGGACGAGCACGATTTATCCTGGCTGGAACCCTCCTGATGCGCGAATTGTTTGATGTGCTGCGGATTGAAGAGGGTATTGTAAGCGAACGCGGGCTGCGGCATGGCTTGTGGCTCGCGCGGTTCAGCAATCAAAATGTGTGAAAGTAGAACCATGCGCAATGATCTGAAGCTCCCGGTTGCTTTTGTCGTTTGCTCTTTGCTCTGTATTGCTATGGCGTTCTGGAGCTGCAATGACACGGGCGGCGATGATCCGTTGCCGGCCCGAATGGAGCTGCTCAATATTCCGACGGAAATTCCGAGCAACTTGGACACGAGTTTCATTTGTGAGATACGCATCAGCGGGGAGAACATTGATGTAGATTCTATCGTCTGCACCGTTACAGCTCCGGGCGGAAGCCAGCATTCACAGTTTTCTTTGTTTGATGACGGCGGCAATGATTCGCTCTGGGGACCGGAATACGCGGGACATGTTTCCGGCGACATCGCTCCGAATAATGGCAAGTTCACCCGATTCATCAATGGCCAACTGCTCGCTGCGGGTACTGCGGGAAATTACGTGTTTCGATTTACGCCAATCGGAAACATCGGCGGCCTTCAACCTCAATCCGTAAACGTAACAATTGCGGACGTGAATGCATGCGTGATCACATCGATTACACATGTTCATGCTCTTCCGGCATGCTTTTCAGAGTTTACGCTGGACGTTCAAGTCAGACCCGACCGTCCAGACGTAGTGGACAGTGTGCGTTTGCTGCTGCTGCTGGGTGAAGATGAACTCGGGCGCATAAACTTCTCGCCGCATGCCGGAGATAGTGTTTGGCGGGCCACGATGGATCCAACCTTCATGCAATGTGTGGGCAGCCGTGACGACTACATTTTTTATTACGAAGCAATTACGCGTTTCGGTCTGATGTGTTCGGACAGCTTTCACGGCGTCGACATTCAGAATTACCTGCCCGTGCTCTCGAACACGAGTGTTCCCGACACGGTATTCAGACCGACGGAGGCCGGACGTGTAGATACGTTCGACACCTTTATCACATTTAATGACTGCGAACTTCAGGGGGAAGAGTTTTATTACGGCATTCACTACAGCGTTCGACGAGAAGACCGTGTGAATTGGAGCGATTCCTCGGTATTCATCATGCGTGACGACGGGCTCGCGCACGACGCAGTGGCCGGTGACGGCAGGTTCACGGCAGCGCTCACGGTAGATCGTCAGGACGGACTGCCGAATTTTCTGTACTATTTCCGGTATTACGCCATCGAGTGCGCTCCACCCTATGACTCGTCGGAATCTGTGTATGATAGCGTCCGAATTATTCAGCCCGGCGCATTGGTGATGCCGCCGCCGGATGAATTGGGACTTAACGCGGGATTTGGACGATGAATCAATTCTTGAATCGCCTTCTGATTGGACTCTGTGCTCTTGGGGCGCATGCCACTTGCTTTGCGCAGTTCGCCCCACGTCAGTTCGAAATGGAACGGAGTCGTACACTGGATGACAACGCCTTTGTGTCGCGATTGCTCTCCAATGTTATCATTGACATTTTGCCGACGGCATCCCCCGATACGATTTGGCTGGGAACAGGGACAGGCGTGACACGGATTGCCCTGAATTTGGTGAGCATTCCGGAAGACCCGCATAGCGGACCTTCCTTTCAAACTTACAGCGCCGATCAGGGTCTCGGCAAAGGTGGCGTATCGGGACTCATCGTAACAGATTCGCTGATTTTCGCCTCGTTTGCTTTTGATACGGCCGTGGGCATCAGCGGAGCGGGCGGCGGTCTGGCCTATTCGCGCGATCGAGGGCGCAACTGGACGTGGTTCCCGCAGCCACGAGATAGAATTTACGATCTCGATGACAATGGCAAGGATCTCGTGCTCGGCTATTTTCCGACCGCCACCAATGTGGATAATATCACGTATGACATCGCGATGAGCGATAGCTTTATCTGGATTGTCTCCAAAGGCGGCGGCCTGCGCAGGCATGCGTTTGCCGAAAGCTACACCGACTACAATGACACGAGCGGCTGGAAAATGATTTCTCCGGACACCGCAGTCTTTCGTCCGGCACAAAACCTGAACCACCGCACCTTTAGTTGCATCTATGCCGAGGGAGCAGTTTGGGTCGGAACGGCAGGTGGCATCAACAAATCGTCTGACAACGGCCGCACATGGCAGAGGTTTTCGGCGGGCGAAGGACCAAACCGGATTTCAGGGAATTTTGTGACGGCGATGGGTTATCAAACGGCCACGCACACGGTCTGGGCGGCGACATGGCGGGCGGAGGGTCCGACGGAGTTTTATGCCGTATCAAAGTCAACCGACGGCGGAGATACCTGGAGCATCTGTCTGACTGAAGATCAAATTGAAGACGCAATCGGCCGCCGTGAAACGCCCCGCGTTCACAGCTTCGCCTTTGACGGTACAATTGTATACGCCTGTGATGACATCGGGCTCTGGAAATCTACGGATGGCGGCGTGCGATGGGATCTGTTTCCGCAGCTGCAGGATGCAGAGACGGGAAGACGATTCTATGAGGACGAGGTCTACGGTGCTGCAAGAGCGCATGGAAAATTGTGGGTGGGTGGACTTGACGGTCTCGCTTCAAGCAATGATGATGGACAAACGTGGACGCTGTATCAGACGGCATTTCCACTGAACGAAGGGGAACGGCCCGTGGATACGTATGCCTATCCTTGTCCGTGGTCTCCCAATCGTTTTGGTCCAGTGAAACTGCGCTACATGACCACCGGCGGCAGCGTGAAAGTGACCGTGTTTGATTTTGCGATGAGCGAAGTGGTTTCGCTGCCATCGATCACACGCGCGAGCGGCGAACAATATGAAGCATGGGACGGGAAGAAGGATGGGAAAGTGGTTGCCAACGGAACCTATTTTTATCGCATCGAAAAAGCGGGCGGCGAAGTTTGGGGTAAACTGATTGTGCTGGATTAAGGAAGGGCTATGAAAATATTCATCTGCTTTCTCTGCTCGATATTTCCGCTCGCATGCTCGATTGCGGCCACGACAGGTGGGACGGCGGGCGCGTTTGCGCGTGTGGGAGCCGGAGCGCGGGCGAAAGCCATGGGCAATGCCTATACCGGATTTGCCGAGGGGCCGTCGGCACTGTATTTTAATCCCGGAGCGCTGCCGTATTTGAACGGGCCGGAAGCGAGTGCAACGGCCACGAAAATGGATTTCGACCGCAGCGTACAATACCTTGCCTTTGCCACGTCGGTGCATCCCAAGGCCGGACCGGACAAGAAGGTAGTCAATGCCGGAATTGGTGTGGGCTGGCTGCATGCAGGCGTTGGAAACATCGATTCGCGCGATTTTGACGGCGAACCACTGGAGGAGATTGACATGTCCTCCAACGTTTTTATGCTCGGCTTCGGAGTGCAGTTTCATGAGAAGGTCGGCGCGGGCATTGCGGCGAAGATGATCTATGAGACCTTCGGCAAAATTACAGACAACAATCGTTCGGTGAACGGCGACGGCGTCGGCGTGGACGCGGGAGTTTTCGCTAAACCGATAGACAGATTATCGATTGGATTTCAGTTGAAGGACATCGGTGCAAAGACAACCTGGAACACAACCGATTACTGGAGTCAGGGAACTTCCAAAGCCGATGAATGGCCGATGCAGTTTCGCGGCGGCGCGGCGTATACCTATTCGGCATTCACCGGAGCGATGGACATCGAGGGAAGTGAAGAGGGTGATGCCATTCTGCATGCCGGAGTGGAGGCCATGACGGAGATTTCTGATAACCAGAGTGTGGCGGGAAGACTTGGACTTGACGGAGATAATTTCAACGTGGGATTCGGGGTCGGCTTCGCATTTTGGAAAGTGCGCTCGATGATTGACGTAACATACACTCTGGAAGCCGTAACGCCGGATGATTCGGCGACACTGGGATGGGGGATTGAGTTTTGATGCAGACCAAAAATTTACGAGATTGTAGGGGCGGGTCTCTGTACCTGCCCGATGGCTTCTCTCCCCCCACGTCTAGTGGGAGAACCAAGGGGGGTCTATTTGCCGTCTTGTTCTGCCTGATGTTTACGCCCGCCTTCGCTGGAACAGGGCTTGCATTTTTGGAGATTCCGGTTGGTGCGCGTGAAAGCGCGCTCGGCGGCGCCGGTGCGGCACTGATCAGCGGGCCGACTTCCGTGGCGTATAATCCTGCGACGACGGCACTGCGTAGAGAGATCACTGTAGCGCTGATGCACAACCGGCATTTCGGCGACACGCGCTCGGAATTTTTCGCAGCATCGCTGTTGCCGGGGAGGTTCGTTGTAACGCCGCATTACATTGGGACGAGAACCTCGGACATTGAGTACCGCACGGAGCCGACACGCGATCCGATTTCGACCTTTGACGCCACGAATTCAGCCGTGGGAGCAACCGTTGCCACACGATTCGGAGAAAAGCTCAGCGCGGGTGCGACCGCGCGATATGTGTATCAGAAAATTCGCAGCGACGCTACGGATGGAGCCACCTTTGATGCCGGGGTTTATGGAGTGACACCGGTCGAGGGGCTGACGGCCGGGGTGGCGCTTAACCACATGGGTCGGTTGTCCAATTTTGCCGAAGAGAGGCCAAGCCTGCCGACGACGCTCCGGGCTGGCGCCGCATACACGCGGGATCTGGGTAAGGCGGGTTCCGGGTTGATCACTCTGGACGGGCTGGGGATCTCGGAACAGTCTCCGCAGATTCGCGCTGGTCTGGAATGGAACGCGCCGCGGTTTCTCTCTCTCAGAGCGGGGTTTGTAGAGGGACTGGATACGCAGTCGGCTTCATTCGGTTTTGGCCTCGCACTCAAGCAGGTTCGGCTCGACTATGCCTTCATTCCCTTCTCCGAGGGACTCGATGACGGTCACCGATTCTCATTGGCATTCGATTTGTAACGGCATAAAAAAAATCACTGGCACGGAATTTTTCCTTGCTTTTTCCCGATTCCCATATTAGATTAGGGGCGCCTGTCCGACACGAAGGCAGGTTACCGGTTCAAGCAACCGAAGGGAGGTGGTCCAATGAATTTATGGCCACGGAGGTCCGCCACTTAGCGGTGCGCGGACGACGTTAGCCCAGAGGCCTGACGGGCGTATATCGCCTGCGGGCCTCTGTTTTTTTTTGTATTCGTAGCGCCGCATGGATATGCGCTCTTCGCGAAAGATTCAGTGCGGGTAACACACGTGCAAGCGTCGCAATTCTGTGAGTTCCATTGTGCTAACCCGCTACGGCGGTGCCGGAGCCACCTCACTTTATGTTTTCAAAGAGTTGTTTTTTCTTCGCCGAAGCGGGTTAGCGCAACGATCAGTTTAGCATTCGAGTGACTGTTCGCGCGTTACCCGCCCGGAATCTTTGCTAAATGCGTGAGCGGCACGAGAAATTAGCAGTCCTGAACTCCGTTCACTTTGTTACGACTGTGACGAGCGAGCGTGGTGGTTGGTTTACTGAGCCTGAGATTTGTCGTAAAATACTGGAAGTGTTTGAGCGTTGCCGCGCAGAGTTGAACATCATTTGTTTGGGCTACGTCTTGATGCCGGATCATCTGCATGCTCTTCTGGCACAGACCATAGAGGGAATGCAGATACCTGTGTTGATGCGGCGATTGAAGCGCAGGACTTCTATCAAGTGCCGACCGAGTACTTTTACTGCTTCGACGTTATGGGATGATGGATACGATGATGTTATTGTTCCCGGGTCAGACGCTTGTTGGACTAAGCTCGATTACATTCACTGGAATCCGGTGAAGAAAGGTTTGTGCGAACGGCCAGAGGAGTTTCCGTGGGCGAGCGCAGCGGACTATTTCTTTGACATAGAGAAAGGCATTGTGAAGATACGGAGAGATTTGTTGCCACCGAAGATGAGATGAAGGAAGATTCCGTGCGGGTAACGCACGCACAGGCGTCGCAATTTTGTAGATTTCGTTGTGCTAACCCGCTCCGGCGGTGCCGGAGCCACCACGCTTTATGTTTTCAAAGAGTTGTTTTCTTCTTCGCCGAAGCGGGTTAGCGCAACGATCAGTTTAGCATTCGAGTGACTGTTCGCGCGTTACCCGCCCGGAATCTTGTAATAGTAAGCATGCATTTTCTTAGAATAGTTCTGTTCTTTGCCTTATTCACGAATTTCTCGCTTGCCGAAGTCTCCGACCTACCGCTGCGCGAGGGAGCGATTGAGGGCATCGGAGGTGTGTTTGCTTTGATCTTGGCGGATAAATTATCGAGTGCGGAAGCGACGACGCTGACGAAAGGTTTTCATGAGAATTATGTGCCGACGGTGAGCTGGAGCCTGAGCGAATACTTTTGGAAAAATCGCGACACGGATGAAGCTTCGGCAGATTTGGAGCGAGCACTCACGCATTACTTTGTGGCGTGGAACAGATTGGAAGTGATTTTGGTTGGAAGTGGAGTCGGCGCTGGTCTGCTGCCGTTCATGGCGAATAGACTTTCTCCCGAATTGAAAAAACGGATTTCCGTGATTGCGCTGATGGATCCTGCCGAGACCGCGAGTTTCAAACCGCATGCGAGACGCTGGCCGTTTGGGATTGGCAAGAGTGATTTGGCCGTGGAGCCGGAGATCAATAAAGTGGAATCGGAGAAGTTGATTGTTTTTCGCACGCACTCTGGGCAAGACAGCAGAGAGGTTGTGCTAATAATTTTGGCGAAACGATAGATGTTTCGGCAAACGTGAATGATACCGTTATGGAACTCGACGAATACATCACTGCAACGGAAATTGCATTTGAAAAGCTGATGACGCCAACCAAAGGGCTGCGCGCTGAACAAATGGACGTGCCCATGGCAGAAGGCAAGTGGTCGTTCAAGGAGATGGCCGCGCATTTTACCTATTGGAACACGGCGGTGATTCGCAGGCTCGAAGCGATGCACCACGACCGCGGGTTTGATGTGGAGCCGTACATGAAAGATTATGATGCGCATAACCGCGCCGCGATGGACAGTGTGAAAGATGTGCCCGTGAAGCGCGTGATGACGGAGATGCGCATCACGCATTCGGCTCTGACCGAAACGGTTAAGCGCGTCAATCAGGAGAAACTGTGTCCTGATGG
>CAZVXJ010000020.1:0-19323 GCA_964631675.1 uncultured Alphaproteobacteria bacterium | reverse complement strand
AGACGGTCGTGAGCGCATCTCCGAATAGTGAGACGGTTCGATATGTCTCCTTTATCGGCATTGTATGCGTGCTGTTTGCCGCGTTGGTGGGCCGGCTCTTTCAGCTGCAAGTGGTGGAAGGCAGTGAATACCGGGTTAGGTCAGACAGCAATCGCATTCGACTGATTGAGACCGCACCACCGCGTGGTGTCATGCGGGACAGCGAAGGAAGATTGATCCTCACCAATCGAACATCCTACACATGTTATGGTGTCCCGGCCGAGCTTTGGAAGGACAGACTCTCCACCGCAATGTTGAGTCGCGCTCTCGAGATGGATCGCGGCTATCTGGAGGAACAGGTACTCAGGCCGTTCCGACGCACATTTGCACCGATGCGATTGCAACGTGACCTGTCGTTTCAGCAACTCTCGGCATTTGAGGAACTCCGGGATCTGATTCCTGGTGCGTTTCTTGAGATTGAGCAGAAGAGATACTATGCAGGCGGCTTTGCCGCACACGCTCTCGGCTACGTGAGCGAGGTGTCCAAGGACGAACTCGACCGATTCCCGGGCGTGCGAGTGGGCGATCTTGTCGGAAAACGAGGTCTGGAGCGAATTTATGACCAGTATGTCCGCGGTGTGCCGGGCAAACGGTTTTCCATCGTCAATGCGCATGGACAAGAAATATCTGAAGCCGAACAAATGGAGCGCATTGATCCCACTCCGGGCAACGAACTCTGGCTGACCATTGATGTCGAGATTCAGGCTCTGGCGGAGTCCCTACTGGTAGACAAGATTGGTGCGGTTGTTGCCATGGATGCGCAAACCGGGGCAGTACTCGCCATCGCCAGCTCACCAACATATGACCCTGAGCTTTTTGCCGGTAGAATAGATACAAAGTCGTGGAACAAGTTACTGGAAGATCCCCAGAAGCCGATGTTGAATCGGGCTATTCAGACAATGTATCCGCCTGGTTCGACCATCAAAATGGCCATGCTTGTCGAGGCGCTCGAGAGCGGAACCATTTCAAAATCCTTTACCGTCTCGTGTCCCGGCCATTACACTGTGGGGAATCGTACTTTCAAATGCTGGAAAAAGAGTGGGCACGGAAGTGTAAATGTCTACTCAGCGGTAGAGCAGAGTTGTGACGTGTTCTTCTACAAAGTCGGTATGATGATGGGCGTGGACGGTGTTCACCGTGCTTTAACACGCTTTCATTTAGGGACTGCCACAGGAATCGATCAGACTTCCGAGGCTGATGGACTTGTCCCTTCCGAGGCCTATTATGACAAGCGCTACGGGAAATCAGGATGGACCAAGGGGTTCATCCCGTCTATCTCGATTGGCCAGGGCGAAGTGCTGGTGACACCACTGCAATTATGCGCATTTGCTGCGGCGCTTGGTAATGGTCGTGCTTGGCTTACACCTTTTCTGGTACAAGGTGTTCTCAATCCGGAGACGCACGAGTTGACCCGGCTTCCGCGTCAGGCACCCATTCCAATCAGCGCCTCTCCGGAGAATATTGAAATAGCCCGTGAAGGGGCGCATCGAGTTGTCTGGGGCGATGGAGGAACGGCACGAGCACAACGTGACGAGGCGTGTCCCATTGCCGGAAAGACGGGAACGGCACAGAACGCACATGGCGATGACCATGCCTGGTTTGTGGGTTACGCTCCGTTTGATAATCCCGTCATTGCATGTTGTGCTTTGGTGGAGTTTGGCGAACATGGGTCGTCAGCTGCGGCGCCGATTGTTAAGCAGGTCATTTGCCGCTACCTCCAGAAACAAGACAGCATGGCCGAGCGACCAGTGACATTTGCCAATGCGCGCTGAAACCGTCAATCGCGGCATTGTTACTCCGGATCTCTGGATGCTTCTCGCAATCGTTGGACTTGTGACAATCGGGCTTGTCGCAAACTATTCGACCAGCTTTGCCGAAGGCGAGTTTGAGTTCACTCATTTCTACAAGCAATCCCTCTGGGCATCGATTGGATTCGGTATCCTTATCACGCTTGTCATTCTGCCCGTTCGCTTTATCCAGATTACGGCATATGTACTGTATGCAATCGGAATCATCGGACTCCTCGCAGTACTTGTCGCCGGTCACACTGGAATGGGCGCCACTCGTTGGATCGATATCGGTGGTTTTCGATTGCAGCCTTCTGAATTTGCCAAGGTGACAACGCTGATCGGGGTTTCACGCTTCCTTTCAGATTTCCCGCGCGAAATGGGCAAAGTCTGGGTGACTGGTGTTGCCATTCTCCTGACAGTAATTCCCATGGGACTCATTCTTGTCGAACCGGACCTCGGAACGTCTCTCGTGTTTCCGGTAATGATGTTTTGTCTGCTTGCCTGGTCCGGTGTTCCTGGTACTCACTTGCTCATCATCATTGCTCCGGTGCTGGCGGTCATAACGTCGTGGAGTGAGACGTTGCACATGATTGCGGCGGCAATACTCGGTTTGAGTCTATATCTCACAGGCAAAAGAATTGTCCCTGTATTGATTGGCTGTGGCATTTTTCTATCCGTTGGGCAAGCTACTCCGCATCTCTGGGGCAAGTTACATCCCTATCAACAGAAGCGGCTACTCACGTTCATCAACCCGGAAGCGGATCCACTGGGTTCCGCATATCAAATCATTCAGTCGAAGATAGCCGTTGGTTCGGGTGGAGTTACCGGAAAAGGTTTCCTGCATGGGACGCAAACTCAACTGAAGTTTCTTCCGGAAGGCCACACGGATTTTATCTTTTCCGCTTTTGGTGAAGAATTTGGATTTGCAGGCACGGTCACGGTGGTGATACTGTTTTTTATCCTATTTTGGAGAGGAATGCAACTCTCTTGGCGATGTCATAATCAATTTTACTCTTTGATTGTTGCCGGAGCGGTCTGCCTGGTCACGGCGCAAGTGATGACGAACCTCTTCATGACAGTCGGCCTTCTTCCTGTAACCGGAGTTCCGTTGCCGTTTGTGAGCTATGGGGGGAGTTCCCTCATTAACATGCTCTTTCTCATGGGTCTTGTCCTGTCCATCAGCATCCGGTGGCGAGAGTACTAGTTTTGGACTTACCCGCAGTTCTTAGTGGACGGGCGATGTGGGTGCTGCTTTGCCTGGCACTGTCTTCAGCCCCGTCGCTGACATCTGAACTAAGCTGGCCGCTGCCCCATGGTAAAATTCTTACTGGCGGTCATGCGGATTCCCGACCTGATCATTTTCATGGCGGGGTGGATCTTCGCACCGGTCCCGAGCCACGCGAAGTGGTTGCACCAACGGATGGATTTGTGGAGCGTATCGCAGTTAATCCGAGTGGGTATGGTCGCACCATTTATTTTCGCATGAGCGACGATCGGACGGCGGTTTTCGGTCATCTGAGCAGGTTTGTTCCGCCGTTGGAGAAGATTCTTCGTGACTCGCAACTGGTCCAGGGAACTTATCGCGTTGATTTCGCGCCCGACAGTCTTTCAAGTGCAATGCATTTCCGCCGCGGTGAAATCCTCTGCTATACGGGTCAAACCGGCATGGGTCCGCCTCATCTGCATTTCGAGATTCGTGAAGGTGCTGTTCAAACAGATCCTCTGGCGAGCTTTTCCCCGGAAGACAAACAGTCACCTGTCGTAACGAGTCTGCGATGGATAGGAGCATCCGAATACACGCCGTGGTCTTCCGGTAATCCTCTGGCTCTCACCAAAGTCTCATCAACTGAAAATCGAGCTCCCACAGTTCGTACAAATGAGCCTGTGGCCTTCTTCATTGCCTGTTATGATCCTGGTCCGTGGGGACGCAATGCTGTTCCCGCTCGTATACGCGTCGAGGCAGATGGCCAAACGGTTTTTGACGTATCTCCCGCCCGAATTGACTTACTCGGCCCTAGGGATATCTACGAACAATTGGTTTACGCAGAGTATGTCGCCGATCGTGACGTGCGCCGATTGTTCAAGTCAATCCCGACTCCGACTCCAGCGCAACTCCCGCCGGGTTGGATCAGTGACGCGGCCCCTGTCAGAATCATTGTGACAGATCGGAGTGGAAATGAAGCAACGGTGTCCCTCAATGTCGAAACAACCGCAAGCTCGCGACTGGTGTCGGGCAAACCTTACGTCTCTCATCAGACTTCAGACTTCAGTCTTAACTCCTCAGACGATGCTTCCGCATCCTGGGTGTCCTTGACTCAATCGGGCGAAAACCAAGTCTCCATTAGCCCTCCGGATGTGGCATTTGGAGACCGCCTGCGCCTAAACTACAAATTGAATGGACGATCATTTGAGAATCAATATTTCTACAGCGTTCGCTCCAATGGATCCAGGCGATCGATCTGGAGAATTCCAGAATCTGCTGACACGACCGTCGTTTCCTGTTACATTCTGAAAGCGGGCACCTACGGTGTCGGATTTGATGCCACTCCTCCCAAGCTGCTGCTTTCATCTAGAAATGGCCGTATCCATTTCAAGTTGACAGATGAAGCTTCCGACATAGACGACACCTCCATCCGCTGCATGGTTAATGGCCAAATTGCGATTCCCGAATTCGAGTACGAAGAAGATGGCGGCTACATCTGGACGCAATCCACGCTCAAACGCGGGAAGCAGCAAGTTGATTTCACCGCTGCAGACCGCGCCGGCAACGAGAAATCCTGGACTGTCTCCGTCACGATCCCCTAAGGACTGCGGTTTCTATGATTGAATTCGAGTTTCAGGTTTCAAGTTTCAAGTTTGGCTTTCGCTCGTGATTCCGCTTCGCGATGAAAATCCGACTCGCCGCTTTCCAATTGTTACCGTTGGAATCATTGCAATCAATGTGGTGGTTGCGGTGTATTCATTCACTCTTCCGGTCAATGAGTTCGAGGGCTTTGTAAGCACATACGGTGCTGTACCCGCCCTGCTGTTTTCTGCGCCGCAGTACTGGCTGACACTCGTCACGTCCATGTTCATGCACGGTGGGGTTGCGCACCTTGGCGGGAACATGCTCTACTTGTGGATATTTGGAAACAATGTAGAGGATCATCTGGGGCATGTCAAGTTTCTGCTCTTTTATCTGATCTGTGGATTTGCAGCGGCGCTGACACATGCCCTCACCGAAGTGTCCTCCACGATTCCGATGGTGGGCGCATCCGGTGCGATCAGCGGAATCCTCGGCGCATACTTGGTGCTGTATCCGCACGCCCGTGTTGTCACTTTGGTAGCCCTCGTGTTCTTTATTCGATTTGTACCGGTACCGGCGTACCTTGTTTTGGGTGTGTGGTTCCTGATGCAGCTCACAGGGATTCTTGGACCCTCCGGAGGAATTGCATTTTTCGCCCACATCGGAGGATTCATCTTTGGACTTTTCGGCATATTTTTGTTCGGCAGCCCGAGGCGCGCAAGAAGTCGCTCGTTCTAATGATACCTAAGGCGCCTCATTATTGTACATTGAACAGATTTTTCAACGGCCAGCTGGCAATCGTTACCAATGATTGAACTCGACAAAGCATATTCTCCTGCGAACACTGAGGCCAAGCTCTACGCAATATGGGAGCAGCAGGGGTATTTCACCGCCCCCATACGTGAAGGCCGGAAGCCGTTTGTCATTATGATACCCCCACCCAATGTCACGGGTATTCTCCACATTGGGCACGTCTTAAATCTGGCAGTGCAGGATATCCTCGTGCGTTGGCATCGCATGCTGGGAGAAGATGCACTCTGGCTTCCTGGAATGGATCACGCAGGAATGGCCACTCAAGTCCGAGTGGAAAAAGATCTGGAGTCCAGGGGGATTCATCGCAATGATCTCGGTCGCGAGAGAATGATCGAGACAATCAACCAATGGGTCGACAAGCACGGTGGAATCATCCTCAGTCAGATTCGCAAGCTCGGCGCGTCTTGCGATTGGTCCCGAGAGAGATTTACATTCGATGAAGGCTTCACTCGGGCGGTGCAAACAATATTTGTACACTTATACAACAAGGGACTGATCTACCGTGGCAAGCGAATCGTGCACTGGGATCCCGTCTCTCAAACTGCGTTATCCGATGAGCAGGTGGAGTACAAGAGTGTCTCCAGCCACCTGTGGCATTTTCGCTACCCGCTAACGGACGGCTCAGGACAACTGGTGGTCGCAACCACTCGTCCGGAAACCATGCTCGGCGACACGGCTGTTGCTGTGCATCCTGAAGACGAGCGCTACAAGTCGATGCACGGAAAGACCATTACGCTGCCACTGGTTGGAAGAATCATTCCGATCGTTTCAGATGAGTACGTGGATCGTGAATTTGGAACTGGCTGTGTCAAAGTAACGCCGTCGCACGATCCCAACGATTTCGAGATCGCTAAGCGCCATAACCTAGAGTTCATCACTGTCATCGCCGTTGACGGACGGATGAATGACAAAGTACCCGAGCAATATCGCGGACTAAAACGCGAGGAAGCTCGCAAAATGGTGGTCCAGCATCTGGAGGAACAGGGATATCTTGAGAAAATCGAGCCCTATTCGCACTCGGTTGGACATAACGAGCGAAACAACGCCGTAATTGAGCCGCTCCTGTCCGAGCAGTGGTTTGTGAGCATGAAGGAGCTTGCCAGACCTGCGATAGAATCTCTTCGTGACGGCCGAGTTCGATTCCATCCGAAGCACTGGGAGAAGACATTCTTTCACTGGATGGATAATGTGCAGGATTGGTGCATCTCCCGCCAAGTGTGGTATGGTCACCGAATTCCTCTATGGACTGTGCAGCAAACAGGAGAAGTCATTTGCTCAATCGAGGATCCGCGGAACGACCCGAAGTACAGCGGAATGACCTTAGTGCAGGATCCCGATGTGGTGGATACATGGTTCTCATCGTGGCTGTGGACCTTCGGCACTTTGGGATGGCCAAGTAAGACGCCGGATTTAGAACACTTCCATCCCACATCAGTTCTGGTCACGGCACCTGAGATAATATTCCTCTGGGTTGCTCGCATGATGATGGCTTCGGAAGAGGTAATGCAGGTTGAGCCATTTCGAGATGTTTATTTTCATGGCATCGTGCGCGACCAGAAAGGGCGTAAGATGTCCAAGTCGCTTGGTAATTCTCCCGATCCACTGGATATAATTGCAGAATACGGTGCAGATGCACTGCGCTTCACAATGGTGTCACTTACCCCGCATGGTGGCGATGTACGTTTCGGCGCCGACATGTGCGACTATGGGCGCAATTTTGCCAACAAGATCTGGAATGCGTCGCGGTTCTTGTTGATGAATCTTCCGGCAGACAGGCAGATGTTCGAATTTCCGCGTGTCGAACGCATCGACGCGGCGGCAGATGAGCTGATGGATCGTTGGATACTCTCAGCCTTCCACTCGACGGCTGAGGAAATGAATGACAATCTCGGTGACTTCCGTTTTGCCGAGTCAACGCGTCGAATCTATTCCTTTATCTGGAATGACTTCTGTGATTGGTATCTTGAACTTATCAAGACTCGGCTGCAGAGCAGCGATCCACGTGTTCGTGATGCCAGTCTGAGGACAGCACTTTCTGTGCTCGAAGGCGCGTTGCGTCTTCTTCACCCTTTCATGCCGTTCATCACGGAAGAGTTATATCAAACCCTGCGCAGAATTTCTCCGATCACTTGTACGGAGGAGTCCATCATGTTTGCGGACTATCCTCAGCCAATCGCAGCTCAGATTCAGCCCGGGGTGGAAGAGGAGTTCGGCTTGCTTCAGGATATCGTGGGTGCCATCCGCAATATCCGAGGCGAGCTTCAGATTCAAAAATCCGTGAAAATGAATGTAATTTGGAGAGGCGGCGGATCGGGTCAGGCAGACTTCCTAAACCAGTTTACCCCCTTCATCGTAAGATTGGCCGGGCTCGCCAAATTTGAGTCTGTGAGCGTGAAGCCCGCGGGATGTGCATCTGCAGTGGTACGCGGCGTGGAAGTGTTCATTCCGCTGTCGGGCTTAATCGATCCAGCCGCAGAACTTGCGCGCCTTGCCAAGGAGCTGGAACGGCTGAGCAAACTGGTGAGCGGAGCTGAGGCACGGCTGTCGAATCAGCAATTTGTGTCTAGTGCAAAACCCGAAATCGTTGAGGCTGAAAGACAGAAACTCTCGGACTTACAGAACTCACTTTCGAAGGTTCAGCTTTATCTGGCTGAAGTCAAGGCACTTTCTTCCAACCCTTGATTCGAAACCCAGCATTTGTGGAATGGACCGGAAAGCAGTGAACTGACACGCGACTCGCAACCATATTTCTGCAACCCCGAGATCCACAGAATTACCGGAGTATGAAAATGAATCGGTTTAGTCATCTTTTGATCGTGATTTTGCTAACTGCGTGCACCTGCGGTGCGGACACGGGAGTTTCTATCACAATCTACAACGACGACTTGGCACTTGTTCGCGATACGCGGATACTACAGTATAAGCAAGGTCGCGGCGAACTTGATTTTCGAGATGTGTCGGCACAAATAGACGCAACATCTGTTCATTATGCAGCTTCTGGCGTGTCCATGCTCGAGCAGAATTTCGACTACGATCTGGTGTCGCCGGATAAACTTCTCGAAAAGTACATTGACTCGGAAATAGAGGTCGTCGATGAGAATGGAAATGTTACCCGCGGTACGTTGCTTTCATTTGGGACCGGCACTTCCGGCGGGCAGATTGTTCTCAAGCAACCTGACGGGTCCATTCGCAGCCTGCTCACCTCAAAGGCCGCCGACATTCGCTATCCGAGTTTGCCCGAAGGCTTGATTACGAAACCCACATTGCGCTGGCTTGTGGATGCGTCATCAGGCGGAAACAAGGAAACCGAAATCTCCTATCTTACCGGCGGACTGTCATGGCGCGCGGATTATGTGATGTTGCTGAACCAAGCCAACGATCATGCCGATCTCGATGCGTGGGTTACCATCCATAACACGTGTGGTGCTGGATTCAAAGATGCCGCTCTGAAACTCATGGCTGGCGAGCCCAATCGTGTGCGGGACGTTGCGCCCGGATACCGGCACCAAATGGAGACGGCCGTCGCCTACATGAAGGCAGACGGAGCCGCGCCACAGTTCACGGAGAGATCTTTCTTCGAGTATCACCTCTACACGCTGCAAAGGCCTGCAACCGTACTTAACAACCAGACAAAGCAAATCAGTTTGTTTCCGAGCACGGACTTTGCCCTGAAAAAAATCTTTGAATACGACCCACAGGTCGACAACGACAACGTAAGTGTGTCCGTCGAGTTCGAAAACAAGGAATCCAACGGTCTTGGTATGCCGATTCCTGCCGGACTTGTACGTGTTTATCAAAAATCCTCTGACGGCGGTCAGGAGTTCATCGGCGAGGATCGCGTTAAGCACACACCTCGCGACGAAAAGATGCGAGTGCGCATCGGCAAAGCATTTGATGTCGCAGTTGAGCGGATTCAGAAGGACTACCGGCAGATTACCAGCCGCGTAACGGAGACCGATTGGGAAGTAAGGCTCAGAAATAGGAAAACTGAGTCGATAGAGGTCGTCGTTATAGACAATTTCTGGGGCGATTGGGAAGTTGTCCGCTCAAGCATTCCGCACAAAAAAGTCAACGCGAACAAAGTCGAATTTACGGCAGCCTGTGAGCCCGACCAAGAAGTTATCCTCACCTACACCGTCCGAAATCGATAGCGATCCGGTAGATTCGGCCTCACTTCCTGTTCTGCAAAGACCTGTGACCGCCATCAAGTTGATTGGCGGTCATCGCATGAAGGCCCTTGCCGAATACGGAGTGAATACTATCGGTGAACTGCTCGAGTTTTTTCCGCGGAAGTACCTCGATCGGTCGCACATTGTGCGGATTCGAGACGTGCGCATGACCGAGCATGAGCTGACCGTAGTCGGTGAGATAAAGTACAAAACCTTGTTTCGTGGTCGGGCCGGGAAGGAGCGGCTGGTTATTGGCCTTCACGACGGAACGGGGCTGTTTGAGTGTCTGTGGTTTCAAGGTGTGCACTACTGGACTCGCGCGCTCGTAGAGGGGCAGTGGGTCGCGGTCTCGGGCACGATTACGGAACCGTCCGATCGAAAGTTCATTCATCCTGCTGTCGACAGACTCGGTGAAGATGGAGACCGGGAACTGTTCAATACGGGCCGCATTATTCCGCTTTACCCGGGCGGGATGCCCCTAAAGCAGGTGGGACTCGAAGGCGGAACGATGCGGCAAGTCATGCATGCTGCGCTCGATCTTGCCAAGGGCGCACTGCCCGAGTATCTGCCGGAGTCCGATCTTGAACATACTGGTGCGCTCGAGCGCGAATCGGCATACGTTCAGATCCATTCGCCGGATTCCGAGCACCAATTGCGCGCGGCGTGGAATCGCATTCGATATGAGGAGTTGTTCATGCAGCAGCTCCTTTTTGCGTTGCGCCGCTTTCGAAATGAAACCGCGTCGGGAGGGGTCGCCTTTGATCGCATTGGGCCGCAGACGCGCAAAGTTCTGGATTTGCTGCCGTTTCAACTAACCGACGGCCAGAAGGCGGTGCTTTCGGAAATCAAACAGGATTTGCTCAGAGCGGTTCCGATGCAAAGACTGTTGCAGGGGGAAGTCGGAACGGGAAAGACGACCATTGCGCTGCTGGCAATGGCGATGGCGGCGGATGCCGGATTTCAGTCGGCCATCATGGCTCCGACCGAGCTGCTGGCCGAGCAGCACGCGCAGAGAATTGCACAGATCGCGCATGGCGCTGGGCTGCAAGTTGCGCTTCTCAGGGGCAGGCAAAAGGCGGCATTGCGCGACGAAATCCTGTACAACATCTCAAACGGCGATTCAACTATTGTCGTTGGTACGCACGCGCTGATTCAGGAAAAAGTGCAGTTTGCGCGGCTCGGGCTTGTGGTGATTGATGAACAACACCGCTTCGGAGTGGAGCAGAGGACTGCGCTGCGCTCGAAGGGGATTCGTCCGCATTTGCTGTTAATGACGGCGACTCCGATTCCGCGATCGCTCAGGCTGGCGCAGGTAGGCGACCTGGACGTTTCAACGCTGAAAGAGCTGCCGGGAGGCGCGAGAAAGATTCAAACGGTGCTCAGGACTGAACCGGATCGCGATAAAATCTACGCCTTCATGGTAGAGCAGGCCAAATTAGAGAATCGCATTTTTATTGTCTGTCCACTTATCGAGGAGTCGGAAAAGGTTGATACGGAGGCGGCGGTGGCTTATCATCGCCGGGTGTCGCTCGGGCCGCTGAAGGGAGTGAAGGTTGGTCTGCTGCATGGAAGGATGAAATCGGAGGAAAAGAACTCAGCGCTGGACAAGTTTCGCAGCGGTGAAACTCCGATTTTGGTAACAACGCCAGTAATAGAAGTAGGAGTTGATGTGCCTGAGGCGGGAATCATGCTGATTGAAAATGCGGAGCGTTTCGGGCTGGCCGCTTTGCATCAGCTGCGCGGCAGAGTAGGGAGGAAGGGGCAGAAGGGTTTCTTCATTTTGCTGCCGGGGCCGAAGATGACCCTGGAAGCAGAGCAGCGGCTGCAAGTTCTGGTAGGGACGGATGACGGATTCGTGATTGCGGAGCGGGATTTGGAATTGCGGGGATCAGGGGAATTTTTTGGAACGAGGCAGAGCGGGGAATTCGATTTACGCTACTCGAATCCGGTGCGCGACAAGCTGCTCCTGGAGCATGCGCATGAACGAGCGCGGGAAATGGTCGAATCCGATGCCTCGCTGTCGAAATTTCCTGAACTAAAGCGACGGTTTGATGAAAAGCATGCGGCGAAGCTGGATTTGATGCGCGGAGGGTAGAAGAGTGCAGAAAGGACTCGGGCTGGAATTACACGTCCGCATCGTACAACTTGCACGGTCACGCCAAGCTACTCTACCACGGTGCGATCAGCAGACGCATATAGCAGAAATGAAAAAGGGGAGGGACTCAAGTCACCTCCCCTTGTAAAACTGCGAGACTGAAGACTATTTTTTCGTGACTGCGTAGTCCGTCATGCCGTGCCAATCAATCGTCACAACCGGTTCATCACCCACCACCCATGCATCGTGGCCGGACGGCAGCAGTGAAATATCACCGGGTTTGCATTCATAGGTTGTGCCGTCATCCATCTGCACCTTGAGTGTCCCGGAAATGTGGTACTGAAAATGTGGGGCTTCACAACTGGTGGTTTTGGCGATGGGCTTCACGGAAGTGGACCAGCGCCACCCGGGTTCGAACGTCGCGCGACCTATCATTACCCCGCCGATGTTAAGTAATTCCACGCGTCCGAGGGGAAATTCGCGCACTTCGTCCGGCTTCGCAAAGCTCTTTAATGCGGCAACGTCTAAGGGGCCACTGGATTTCGTCTCAGCAGATGAGGTTAGTACTGCGGTGCACAGCAACAGCAAAAGTGTGATCGTCTTCATGTGTTCTCCTGTTCGTTTTGTGCCCTGGACTTGGAAGGACTGGAAACTATTGGTTGATACCAGTAAGGTAACAAGAAAAAACTGATGGCGCAAGAGCCGACAAGGATCCGATTTTCGAATTACACGACTTCGATCGGAGCACTAAGGGTGTGTGACTTTGGCGAGGCAGGGCGAGCCAATCGCCGCGCTGCGGCACTCCGCCACCCGTCGCCCTCATTTTGACTGTGGAGCAGAACCCGGAGCTTGCCCAACAGGCTCCCACTCTCGAGATCCTTTAGTGCGTTCAGCAAAACGACGTCAACGGCTTGCAATTGTAGAGCAAAGGTCATATATTTTCTGAATATGAGAAAATCTATCGCAATCGCAAATCAAAAAGGCGGGGTCGGTAAGACTACTACTGCCATACACTTAGCAGCCGGGCTGGCGCTGGAGGGGTATCCAGCCCTCTTGGTGGACATGGACCCGCAGGGGAATGCCACCGGAGGAGTGGGACTTACCAACACTGGAACCGAGCCCGGGATCTATGACTTGCTGATTGATGAGGCGCGAGCGGAGGACGTCATCCGCAAGACAGCCATCGAAGGTCTGGATGTCATAGGTGCCGACCAGCGGCTGCATGGAGCCGAAATTGAACTGGTGCCGAAGTTTGCCCGAGAACAGATTTTGGCTAATTCACTGCGTGAGCTTTCGCGGAGTTATCAGTTCATTATTTTCGATTGCCCGCCAAGTTTAGGACTGCTAACGCTGAATGCGCTGACGGCTTCAGAAAAGATTATCGTGCCGATGCAGTGCGAGTACTTTGCCTTGGAGGGACTCGCACATCTGATGAAAACAGTCAAGTTAGTGCAAAAGCACCTGAATCCGCATCTTGAGATTGAAGGGATCGTGCTCACCATGTACGATGGCCGATTGAATCTGACGAAGCAGGTCGTGGAGGAAATCACTCAGGTGTTCGGCGAGCGCGTGTATAAAACGATGATCGCGCGGAATGTGAGACTCTCGGAAGCACCGAGTTTCGGACAGCCGGTATATCTATATGATCCGTCGTCGAGAGGCTCACAGAACTACAGAGAACTCACTGTAGAATTTCTTGCACAGCAACTGGGAATTGCAAACCGAACCCCCCCGGCCCCCCGCGAGCAGGGGGAGGCTGTGACTGATGAAAACACCTAAAGGTTTGGGACGAGGGCTGCGGGCGCTGATTCCCGAAGCCGATACGGAGATCGAGAGCGGCGCCGTCGTTGTGGATGTACCGCTCACGTCCATTGATCCCAATCCGCAGCAGCCGAGGACGGTGTTTAATCCGGAAGAAATTCAGGAATTGAAAGAGTCCATCAGGCAGCAGGGGGTTTTGCAGCCGGTACTGCTGCGAAAACTCGGTGACCGCTATCAACTCGTGGTTGGCGAGCGGAGATTCAGAGCGTCAAAGGCCGCCGGAAAAGAGACGATTCCAGCAATTGTGCGCGAGGTCAATTCCGATGAGGAGATGCTGGAACTTGCCTTGCTGGAAAATGTTCAGCGCAGCGATCTGAATCCGATTGAAGTGGCAAAGGCGATTCAACTCTTGCAGACGAAGTGCAAGCTCACGCAGGAGCAGATTGCCGATAAGCTCGGCATGAGCCGCGCACATGTGGCGAATACGGTAAGACTTTTGAAGCTGCCCGACAAGATTCGCGATGCGCTGTCGGACAAGAAGTTAACCATGGGGCACGCCCGCGCATTACTTTCAGTGGTTAATGAAAAAGACCGGGAGCATTTGTTTCAGAGGTTTGTTTCGGACGGAAAGCTGACGGTTCGCGCGGCGGAAGCATTGACGCGTCCCTCGAGTTTGAAGGCGGTGAAGTCGAAACTGAACGGTGAGCTGGAACTTGAAAACAAAACGACTGTGGAGTTGATGCGTGTGGAATCACGACTGCAGCGCTATCTTAGTACAAAGGTTAAGATAAAGCCAGGCGTGCGCGGCGGGACAATTGAAATTGTGTACTTTACACACGATGATTTGGACCGGTTGCTGGAGATGATTGAAAAATAATCGCTGAAACCCTGAGACGTTGAGACACTGAGATCGAAGAGCAGACGTGAAAGATAGATATCAACGAAGTGCGAAAGTTCATTCACGGCCCGGGGAAAGCTCCGGGTTGTTTGTTGTTCACGGGCGGAATCCAGTACGGGAGCTTTTGCGGTCAGGGATTGCCACGGAAGTGGAGTTGGAAAAGACGGCGCATGGAAAGGTGATATCGGAGATTCTGGATCTGGCGCATGAAAACGGGATACGGGTGAGAACCCTTGACCGATTTGAGGAAGACGAGGGAACCGTTTCGCAGGGAGTGCGCGCACTGGCGCCGCCGCCGGTGTTGCGAACAGACTTGATCCCTTTTGTCGAAGCATTCGATGAGGATCAGCAGCCGCTGCTCTTGATGCTCGACGGAATAACCGATCCGCATAATTTCGGTGCGATACTGCGAACTGCCGAAGGAGCAGGCGTTGCAGGAGTGATTGTGCGCGAGAGAAGACAAGCACCAATAACTGGAACGGTGGTGAAAGCGTCTGCCGGAGCTGCCTATCTCCTGCCGATCTTTCAAGTGAATAATGTCGTACGCACTGTGGAAGACCTGCGTGACTACGGATACTGGAGTGTAGCGGCCGCTAGCGGGAAGGCTCAAAAACTGTATACGGATTACGATTGGGAACGCCGAGTGCTGTTGATCGTAGGTGCGGAAGGGGCAGGCGTGTCGAGTCTGGTGCTGGAGAAGGCTGATGACACAATTTCACTTCCCATGTTGGGGCAGATCGAGAGTCTAAACGTCTCGGTCGCGACCGGAATTTTGCTATATCATGCAACAACAGCCAAAAAGTAAAGTGAGGGAACACTTTTCGGTCGAGTGCAATGAACTATCTTATGACTTATCCAATCAGTAAGTTTTTGATATGAAATGCTTTACAATTGGATAGCTACCATGATTGAAGCGGGGTTAGAGATAAATTTCACTTGACTCGCTTCGGGGTTATTGCTATATTACAAGACTTGTGACGAAGCACAAGTGAAAGAAAGACAGTAGTTTGACGAATCGAACTGGCAAGGGATGGACACTAGTTATCATCCCAGAAAATGAAACCACGCCTCGCCAGATTCGGCTGCCCAAGAGGATGGTCTACACTCTTGCCGTCTGTCTGGTTCTTCTTGTTCTTTATGCAGCGACCGAAACCGTGCTTTTTCTTTATACGGCGAGGCGAGCCGCCGAGACCGACCTACTAAGGCAACGCGTACGCGAACTTGAGAGTTCGAGCCAGGAGCTTTCCCGGATGGGTAAAGAACTGTCTGAGATAAAGGAGTTCGAACAGCGTGTCAGAAGAGTGCTGGCAGGTCATGAGTCCGCCTCCGGTGAAGAATTGACATGGAATCCGTCCGGACCTGGCGTCGCAGCGAGCCCTGTTGGCGAAGCGCGGAGTCTGGGCTTGGGCAGTTACACGGCAATGGATATCCCCACACTGCCACCAGTACGCGGATATGTAACCCGGGATTTCTCGACCGACCGAACAACCGATTTACGTTCCCACCACGGTCTGGATATCGCGGCAAAGCAAGGTGTGCCGGTTGTTTCGTCGGCCGATGGTTTAGTGGTGTTTTCAGGATGGAGCTATCCCTACGGAAACTTAGTGGTCGTGCAGCATCGGTCGGGTTATGTCAGCTTTTACGGTCACAATCAGGTGTTGCTCGTCAGACCCGGAGACAGGGTCAGGCAAGGCGAACCTCTGGGATTGCTCGGCAACTCCGGTGTTAGTTCGGCGCCGCACCTTCACTTTGAAATCTGGCGTGACGGCGCGCCGCTCGATCCCGTCGCATTGCTGAGGGATATTCCCTGACCAGATGCGGAGAGTACAAGGTTAGTCAGCTGGCTGGGTGCGGCTCACATACTGAGTGTTATTGAAAGGCAGTCGGAGAATTCGGGCACAATTTGGAGAAGTGCCTGTGCAGATAGATTCACGTTTTCCTTAAGGGAGGAAAAGAGATGAGCAAGTGGGGTCAGTCAAATATGCGCATGTTGAGTGGAGCGGAAGTATCTACGCTGCTCAGCAAAGATGCAGAGATTCGAGGAACCGTGAAAGCTGCCGGGTCCATCCGGATTGATGGTACCGTGATAGGCGACATCAACTGCTCAAAGACGGTGACGATTGGAGCCACCGGAGCCGTTGATGGTAACATTACGGCAGAAGAAATTATCGTTTCAGGAAGTGTGAAGGGATCCCTGCATGCCCGCGGGAAAATTCTGCTCGAGGTCACGGCCCATCTTGACGGAGATATTCATGCTTCGAAGCTGACTATCTCCGAAGGGGCGAGTTTCCGTGGCTTCTCCCATATGGGAACACCTGCCAAGCAATCCACGGTTTCGCCGAACGGTCAAAGCAAAATCGGTGAACAACCCAAATCCCTCGACCGGACCCAAGCCGCCTGAAAATCGGCGAGTTGCAGGACCTCCCCGGGACTATCTTCACGATCCACTCCAACTCGGACTGACCATTGTCGGTACGACCGTCCTCCTGGGACTTTGCGGTTGGTGGCTGGACAAAAAATTTCACACGTTTCCGTTATTGATGGTGATTGGGGCCGTACTGGGAATGTTCGGGATCATTTACTCGACCGTCAAGCGGCTGAAACAAGATGAAGGCAGAAAATCGGGAAGTGAAATCCACGGTGAATAGTCACTCGTCATTCATGCTTTCCCTAACTGTTTGTGATTAACAACTTCTGCAGCTAGGGTAAGAGTGATTACGGGATTCTTGGTAGGGTTAGGTGTCTCCTTGATTGCAGCTATTCCAGCCGTTGGACTGCTGATGGCGTCCAGGGGTAGAGAGTTCAAGACCATGATGCGGAATTGGGCCCTGGGAATGGTACTGCGCTTTCTGATCATAGGCGGTGCGCTTTATCTGATTTTTACTGAAAGCGAACTGAATCGCATGCCCGTAATCTGGGGTGTGGTGACGATGTACTTCCTGGTTTTTGCTGTTGAAGCTGTAACGATGTTTGGCAAGGGATCAAAAACTCAAGAACTCAAAAGTTGAGAGTTAGAATTCGAATGCAGTTCAGGTCGGCCGTAATACTTGTGGTTTGCGCTCTGTTCGGAGCGACGTTGCTCTATGCAAACATCCCTTCCAATCCTGATCCGAGACTGCGGACGACACAGTCGATCGTCGATTCTGCCCACACGCAAACGGCGCACGGTGAGGAGAAACATGAAGGCGGAATCGGTCCAACTCTGGTTCACATTCTGGAACACCATCTCGTAGATTCCCGCGAGATCGATGTCTTTGGATATACGATTCATCTGCCCGAATTTGAGATAGCAGGAATGCACTTCCTGATGAAGCACCAACTTTGGTGGATCATCTCGCTCACGCTGGTTTTCTTTTTGGTCTGGTCGGCTGCAAGACAGAAAGGTGAAGTCCCTTCCGGATTTCGAAATGCACTGGAGGTTCTTGCCGTATTCGTTCGCGAAGAGGTCTTGAAACCCAACCTTCACGAGAAAACCGACAAATTCCTGCCTTATTTTCTCACCCTGTTCACAGCCATCCTTGTGTCGAATCTGCTTGGCTTGCTGCCGTGGGGAAGTTCGGCGACCGGAAATATCGCCACGACTGCCGGATTGGCTCTGTGTACTTTGGGTCTGATGGCGGGGATGGGAATTAAGGAGAACGGCATCGGCGGATTTCTGCACGGCTTTGCTCCGCCGGGAGTTCCTATGTGGCTCATGCCTCTGATAATAATTGTCGAGGTCGCCAGCTTTTTCATTCGTCCTTTCGCGCTCACCATTCGTCTCTTTGCCAATATGCTGGCGGGGCATGCGGTGATAGCCGTACTGCTGGGTCTGATAGTGACACCACTGTTTGCCATTCCTTCCATTGCAGTTGCAACCGGAGTTATGGCACTTGAGATTATCGTTGCACTTATTCAGGCCTACATCTTCATCATGCTCTCGGCTGTCTTCGTCGGTCTGGCGATTCACCCGCATTGATGTAGCTCTACGAGCCCCGACGCGCTCGGATGGTTCGAGTAGAACTAATCGAGTACAGAAACACAAACATCATTTCATTTCCACATAGTCTGAAAAATCTGAGGAGAAGTTCTCACATGGAACCAGGAACAGGATACGCACTTTTGGGAGCCGGAATTGGCGCAGGACTCTTTGCGCTAGGAGCCGGTGTGGGCATCGGTCAAATTGGCCGCGGAGCAATGGAAGGTATCGCCCGTCAGCCGGAATCGGCTGGCAAAATTCAGGGAGCGGCGCTGGTCATGGCCGGACTCGTGGAAGGCGCGGCCCTGTTTGCGTTTCTCATCGAAATCTTGATCTGGACGAAATAAGGCACCGAATAGCGGCCACGCGTTCAAGTGACAATCGTCATCCGCAACGCGCTACAATTATCACACTATGTTGAATTCTTATCTTCTTCCGATTGCTGAAGGCGGCGGGCTTGCGTCGGTGGTCAGTCCGGAACCGGGCTCGGTGCTCTGGACGATCATTACGTTCCTGCTGATTTTTTGGCTGGTCAAGAAATTCGGCTGGACTCCAATATTGACTGGGCTGAAGTCACGCGAAGACACGATTCGCAAGGACTTGGAATTTGCGCGAAGTGAACGTGAAAAGGCCCATTCGATGCTTGCCGACTATCAGTCCACTATAGCAGGCGCGAGAAAGGAAGCGGCTGATATCATCAACAAGGCTCAAGAATCGGCAAATCAATTGCTTGAGCAAGAACGGATGAGAGCCAAAGAGCTGGCCGACCGAACCATCGCCCGGGCCACTCAGGAAATTGAACGAGAGAGGGATCAGGCTCGCTCCGACCTGCGTTCCTATGTGGCTGATTTAACCGCCCGCGCGACTACCAAACTACTGGGTCGGACGATTGACGCGAAGGAACACGAGAGACTGATCATGGATGCCCTGAAGGAGGAGGCGTGAAAAACGTCTCCCAGGCGTTGATCTCCCGCTATGCGCGTGCTTTGTTTCATGCGGCTTCCGGAGTTAACGC
>CAZVXJ010000019.1:0-19610 GCA_964631675.1 uncultured Alphaproteobacteria bacterium | reverse complement strand
GAATACACCGTCATCCGCCCGTCGTAATCGTGACTGAATGTCGGCGAGAAGGTGAGGTTCACCTGTTGGCTGAGGCCCGGACCAACGATGAACGATTGCGGTGCTGCGCTGAAGATCGGTCCGCCAGTTGCGATCGAATCCACGCAAAGATTCTGCGCGCCGTTGTTGGAGATCATCACCACTCCGTTCGACGACATACCGACATACGTATTCGGAAACACCACGGCTTGGGCCGATGCCTCAATGGATCCACCGCAGGCACCGGGAGAACAGTCAATCACCTGCAGCGTAAACGTGCTGCATACCGCCGAGTTGAACGGTTCAATATCAACATAATAAGTTCCCGCGTTCAGCGTCGTGCAGGCAATTTGCGGATGTCCACTGGCAAACTCCGGACAGGCATCATCATCTGCGCCCACAATCGCGCCACCACAGCATTGGTCGGAGAGCACGATGTAGGAGTCCCAATTCACGACCGGATCACAGAGTTGAATTGTCCAGGGACCCGTGCTCGGGATATTCACCATCACGCTGCGGTCGAGCCCCGTTCTGAACGGGCAATCGTCAAAAGCTCCGCACGAGGAAGCCGAATAGGATCCCGGCGCATTGATCACGGCGTCCACACAGGGCGCCACATGAATCTGCACCGCGCAGATATCATTGGACAAGTTTTGGTCAGAATTCGCTGTCGCCATTGTTTCCAGCAGATGCACACCCGCCGGCAGAGGACCCAGCGACGCGAGAAAGAAATGAAAGAACGACTGCCCCGGATTGATGAACGGCGTGGGCTCGAAAATCCAATCGCCGCCATCCAACCGGAATCCGGCGAGTCCATCCGTTCCTTGCGTTCCGGCATTGAAAACGGACATCGCCACCGGCACCACAGAACCAATATCCTGTCTCCCCACCGGATTCACGATGCCGGTGCATTGATAATCGAGCGCGACTGCAGTCGGACTCCAAAACCAGACGGCCCGGCCACTGGCCGCGAGCTCGGCCGTCAGATTGCAGCCGTAAATTAATGCCGCACCACCGGAGCCCTGTTGAATGGCGATGGTTGCACTGCTCAAACTGCCGGACATGAACTGATACTGCAATTTGATACGGCCGCTGGGATACAGGATGACTTGAAACTTCAAGGCTCCGGTATTTCCGGCGGCAAAGAATCCAATGGAATCATACTGCACAATCGCTTCTGTCGGAGTCACCCGCACGTGCACTTTATTGTTGCCGTTATTGCCGGTGGGATGCCGGCTCAAAGTCAGATCATCCCAGAAGGGCAGAATCGCCGAGCCGAGTGTGGCTTGAGGCAGAGTACATGTATTGGCCGGGTTGAGCGATGCAGTCACAAATTGGATGACACCGTTGGTGCCGATTCGCATATCGGAGCGCGAAACCCCATAAAACGGAAATGCAAAACCGATGGCGATCGGAGCGGTCACGCCGTCGTCAATAGACGGAGAAAATGCTGCTCCCGCCAGATGCATCGCCGCCGGATCATTTCGGAGTTCGATCCAGGCGAAGGTCGCCGAATCACCCGCCTGATTGTCGACCCAGCGATAGCCAAATGCATCCGGTCCGCCGATATCGTCGAGCGGGTTTCTGGAATATTCGCCTTGCTCCGAAAAGTACTGTTCGATCAGGAGCTTGTCGGATTCCGTGGCGGTACCGGATCGTTCCCACGCTTCCAGCGCGCGCTTCGCCCGGAAAAACTCGGCGTTCTCAAGATTACTATCTGAACTGAAAGCACCGGTCCCAAACACGGCAAGTCCGCACGAAAGTACCGCCGCTGACAGCAGCCAGATCCTTCTTTTCATTCTTGACCCCTTCTTGGCATAGCATTAATACAGGAATACGAGTAATTTAGGGTGACTGTCCCGAAATTGCAAGGAATTTCAGAGTAGTCCTCAACGAATAGCAAATTCGTCATCATATCGTAACATCAATATATACCCGAGAAAAGGCCGATTGACCCGTCGGACGGAACAGGCGGAGAGGCCGTTCAATTGGTGTGTTGAGACAGAATAGGGAAGCATTGCTTCCCTATTCGTACGAGTTTAGCCCGGTGTTCCGGCCGATTTACCCATCGCTCCTGCCCCAAGAATTTCCAGCCATGTTAGTCGATTGCTCGCGGGACAATGGAGCGGGCGCTCCACGGATCCGGCCAACCTTTCACAGGTCGCCCCGTCACACTACTCACCAGCTGTCGAAAGATGATTCTCATGAATTGCATGGTCGACTCCTTTGCTTCGTATCCGAACTTGACTTTAATCCATCCGGTCATAAGTTACTCCGGCATCATGAAGAACGCGTGAGGCAAAGGTGAAAATTTCATAACACAAAAGCCGTCTTTCAAGCACGGCCTTTGATCCGTCGGTATTGCCGCAGCCTACTCCAGACTGGCGGCGGTCACTGTATAGAAAAATCGCTCGGACGCATGCTCGAGAATTCCCGGGTCCGTAAAGTGACGAGTTGTGCTCGTGCCAATCAGGTTCACAGGTATCACCGGCACTTCCGGAGTGTCCGCACGATAGATGTTGTACTGTGAAACTCCCGTTTCACCGATGGGAGAAATCCAGTCCAGCAGAATGTCGGGCCCAAGGGCTTGTACGACCAGTGATTCCGGAGCACACAGCGCAGTACCGCCGACTATCAAAGTGTAGAGTCCATAGCTGCCCGGACTAAAGCCGTCAACCACGATGAAATACTCACGCCCCGCCGCGGCGGTAAAACTCAGTTCACTCTGAAGACCGCACTGATCATCATTGCAGGCCAGCATGGTTCCCAGGGTGCAATCATCTTCGCGAACATAGAGTCCGGTATCCCAGGACGAACCGCCGCAGAGCGATACGGTCACAGACGTCGGGCATTGTGCGGTCCAATGGTAGACGTTATCCGGCCCCGGAAATTCGGCGCACTCTCCGCGATCATGGTCGGTTGAATAGGTGGTGTAAGCCGAGTGTGAAAACGGAAAGGGTGATGTGCCGATTCCAATCTCAAATCCTTCACAGTTGTCGTATGCCGGCGCCGCCGGGTATGCGCCATCCATCGTGAAAACGGCAAGACTCTCCGGGTCGATCCAGTCTTTCAGCCGGGCAGTCGCCACGCCGCCGCCGTTCCAACTATGAGAGAATTTTCCGTACCACGATGCGTCGTTTGCCGCACAGGCTTCGTAGCCGCCCGTCAGCTGACCCTTGATTCTGCTATTCTGATCAAAACACACCGAGCCGGACGATCCGCCTTCATTGCCTCCGACTTCCCAGGCGGGGATTCGCCAATGAGTGTTTGGAAAAGAAGTGTTGGTCCAATAGTCACTCACTGCGGTGCCGTCGTCACGATTTATTTTCTTGATGTCCCCGCTTGGATGATGAATGCTCCGTGTTCCGACGGCGGGCGTATTGCTGCGATCCCATCCGTTGTAGTATGGCGTGTAAGAGATCGGCGGCGGGCTCGAGAGCCGTAGCAGGGCGAAGTCACTTCCGGGATTCAATCCCCAACTGGATACCAGTGCCGCATTGGCGACGGAGTTCGAAATGGACGGCTCGCTGCCTGGATTCAGACAGGTTGGACTCTCATAATTGAAAATGAAAAGCCAGCTCGGCAAACTTCCGTTTACACAGTGATTGGCCGTGAGGAAATAGGGCCAGAAATCTTCGCGCGTGTTTTGAATCAGAGAGCCGGAGCACCAGCGCACATTGCTGATAATCATGGCCACGCCGCGCTTTTCATCCTGCCAGTTGTTTCCCTCGGCACACGCCACATTGACCTGGCACGAATTCGCATCGCCGAAGTTGTCCAGCGCTCCGGCGGCTTCGGCGAAGCTTCGGTAAGCGTGACAAATTTGAAGGATTGACAATTCGCCTATGTCCTGCTGACTTTGCGGAACCACATACTCCAGAGTGACGGCACTGCCGAATACCGGACCCGTGATGTTCGTACCATCCGTCCAGTTATTGTCAGCGGTAAATGCACCGGTCACATGCGAGCGATCATCATTGTAGATAAACAGCCGCGCGCCTTTCGCCAGTCTCCAGCGATCGTACAGCAAGTGAATTGAACGCGCACCCACGGACTCCACTCGCAGTCGCCAGATTCTGTCGCCGTTCGCATCGGTCTCCCACAAGCCGGAATTCGGCAGATTCAAGTTGACGTCATGTGCAAAGGCAAAGCGTTGGCCCCGCGGGTCATCAACTCTTCCATAGCTTGATTCGGCTTCATCTTCGGCTCGCAGTAATTGTTCGTCAACCGGCGGCATCACCGCTGTGGGAACAAGGTTCGACAGTACGCCGCTGAAACTGGGTGGAGTTCCTCCGGCGCTGATCTGAGCAATGAGGGGTGAATCGCCGAAGATCAATGCAGCACACAGCAGAAGAAACTGCCGCAGTACATGCGAAAAGAAATAACTCTTCGCACGACGACCGTTCATATACCCGTACTGCTGATTTGACTTACAGCTCATTGGCGTGAATGTACCCATTAATCTCTCGAATGTCAAGGGTGAAACCCACCACGCTGCATCAGTTTTCCGTATTCGGGAGGGTCAGAAATACAACGCGGGCCGCCCCAGTCGGACGGCCCGCGAGTTAGCATCCTTGCGCAGGTTTTTCCGCCTGCGATTTAGCCAGATTTAATTGCCGATTCGGGACTTGTTTGGATTGGGTCCTTCGATATCCGCAGCATCAAGATAGGCGGGAATGAAGATCGCATCCATTTGAGCCTGCTCTTCCGGCGAAACAAACTTTTGTTCCGGCAAACCGGAAATGGCGCCATCACCCGGATTGGTGAGGAACGGCGTCGCATCGCTGGTGACATAATAGAACGACTGCACGGCAGCATCGAACACACGATTTGGATCCGTGTAGGTCGTGTCCGGCGTGGATGCGATCTGTACGTAGCCGATGTCCGTACTTAATGCGCGGTACACTTTATAGTTGATCACTCCGGCCGCTTCGTTCAGAGGCTTCCACGAGAGGCGGACGCTGTTGGCCAGACGCTGCACGACGAGCGATTCCGGCTCGCAGGTTGTCTCGGCATGCAGATAGAAGGTCCCGCTGTTCAGCGAGGCGTATCCATCGACCACAATCCAATAGTTCGTGAATGGCAGTGCCGTAAACACGACCGTCGGCTGAAGCAGGAATAAGCCATTGCAGTACGAATCATCGTTGCAGGCGATTTCAGTGCCGTCACACGAACCCGAATAGACATGCAATGAAGCGTCATACAGCGATCCGCAGCCGGTCACTCGCACGTTCTGGCACGGGTAGTTTCCGATGTTCAGGAAGTACACGACGTCATTCGAAGCCGATGAGGCCGCACATGTGCTGGTGTAGTTGGCTGTCGCGCAAGCCGTGCTGCCGATGTCATCAAAAGGAAGTGAACCAATAAACTTCGCTCCCGCGCAGAGATCGTTTGGCGGGGTAGCCCCGGTAGCCGACACATTCAATACAAATGCGCCTTCACTGCCGGCTACGTAGCCATTTACGATAATGTAATAAGTGACTCCCGGAGCGCCGCCCCAGGTGATGGAGCTCTGCAAGCCGCAGAAATCGTCGTTGCATCCGATCTGGATATCTCCAGGGCAGGCGCCGCCTGCGCGAATATCCAAGCGCGTGTCATATGCTGAGCCGCATGTGGTGGCGGTGAGGGTGGAACAGGTCGTGGCTGTGTAGGTGTAATACACGTCTTTTGCCAGCTGGTTGACGCAGTTGGGGCGAGACGCGTTCGCACAAACGGTGTTGCCGGAGTCTGTGTACGGAAGCGAAGGAATCACCGTCGAACCCGCGCACTCATCATTGGGCGGCGTGAACGGTGTTCCAGTGACATTCAAGGCATAGCGTCCTTCATTGCCCCAATAGCCGTGCAGCACAATATAGTAGGTCTGCCCTGCGACGGCGTTGAACGTGACCGTGCTCTGCAAAGTGAAATTCCCACCGCAAAGATTGTCGTCGTTGCAGGCGACCTGGGTGGTTCCGGGGCACGCGCCGCCGGTGAGTACTTCAATTGCGGTATCAAAGCACGAACCGCAGGTTGATACGGTCACGGTCTGGCAGGTGCCGAGGGTCAGCGAATAGAATACGTCTTTCGTATCCTGTCCGATACAGTTTACACGGTCATTGGTTGCGGTGCATGTGTTGCTGGTGTGTGAATAGGGCAGTCCGCCGATGGCAATACTGCCGGCGCATTGATTGTTGGTCACGGCGGCTTCAAGGCTTGTACCCGTGATGCTCAGCGTGTACGCTCCGAACGCGCCCACCGAGTAACCGTCGACGAAAAAGTAATACCACTTGCCCGGAATGGAATTGAAGCTGACAGAACTCTGTACACTCCCGCACGCATCGTCGTTGCAGGCAACTTGAGGGCCGCTGCAGGAATCGCGACGCACGTAGATACCAGTATCCCATGTGGCTGCGCCGCAAGTGGAAAGTGTGACTTGGGTCGAACAGCAGCCGGAATACCAGTAATAAACCACATCCGGCCCCGGGAAACCGCTCGCGCAGGCTGTCGCGGCGTAGTCATTCGCTGCGCCCGTTGTATTGCCGGCATGACTGAACGGGAAGGCGCTGGGACCAGTTCCAACGTACAACGGATTGTTGCAGTTGTCATTGGAGGCAATAGGCGGATAGGTTCCGTCAATCACCGTTGCGCCATTTCCGCACGGGTCCAGCCAGTCACTGAGGCGGGTGGAAGGCGTTCCTGCTCCCGCCCATGACAGGGAAATTTTTCCATACCACGCTTCATCCGGCGCGGCTCCATTGTTGCAGCATGGATAACCTCCCGTGAGCGGTCCCTTCAAACGGCTGTTTTGATCCCAAGCTCCGGAACCCGATGCTCCGTAACACATGGCGCCGTAGTCCCATTCCATTTTCCAGTGCGTATTCGGCGTGGCCGTCCACTGATCGCTGACGGCGGGATTGAAGTCGCCGTAAATTTTCTTGATGTCTCCGTCCGTGTGGTGAATACCCACGGTGCTGGTCTGGGCGACATTGTTGCGGTCCCAGCCACCGATATAGTAGTTGTAGCTGAGCGGCGGTGAGCTGGACAGGCGAAGCAGTGCCATGTCCGTTCCGGTGCCGAGCGGCCAACTCATCAGGTGAGTCGAATTGGAAACCGATTGCGCGGTCGAAGGTTCGCTGCCGGGATTCGGACAGCCTGCCGCTTCATAGTTGAAGATGTACACCCAATTCGCCTGATTTCCGTCAATGCAATGGTCGGCGGTCATGAACAGCGGATCCAGTGGATTGCACAAACTGCGAATCATAGTTCCGGTGCAGAGGCGACCTCCGCCGGAGACGATCATCGCTACTGCGCGCTTCTCGTCCTGCCAGTTATTGCCTTCAGGGCAGTTGATGTTGATGTTGCAAGCCTGTGCATCGCCGAAGTTATCCAGAGCACGATTGTGGTTGAAGACGTTACGGTACACGTGCAGTACGCGGCCGATCGCCAGTGTCCCATTTTCCGGCTGATCCGCTTCTACAATGTACTCCAAGGTCAAGGCATCGCCGGGCACCGGAGCGGTGATGTTCGTTCCGTCGTGCCAGTTGTTGGTGTGATCGAAAGCTCCTCGCACTTCATCGCGGTTGTCGTTGTAGATGAACAGCCGTCCGCCTTTGACGATGTTCCACTCACTGAACCAGAAGTACATTGCATTTGCGCCCGCTGATTCGACACGCAGTCTCCAGACGCGGTCGCCATTGGGTAGCGTCTCCCACAGACCTGAATTGTTCAGGTTCAAGTTGACATCGTGACCGTAAGCGATGCGCATCGGCGGAATCAGCATTCCGGCGGCAATTTGCTCTGCCTCGTCTTCGGCGATGAGCAAGGCCTCATCCACAGCCGGCATCGTTTCTGTCGGAAGCATACTCGAAACGGCAAAAGAAAAGCTCGCGGGCATTCCCCCTGAGCTGATTTGGGCGATTGCGCTTCCTGCGGTCAGCAGGCCAAGCAGTACAACCACCATTCCGGAGAGCCTGACACGGTTCTCTCTCGTACAACAATTCCCTGACTTCATCATCGAATCTCCTGTCTCTTTGTAGCCCACACGTTTCATCCACTCGCCGCCGCGCCCATGATTTCAGTGCAGTAATATACGATGCAATATAATCGTACTCATTCTCGCATGCAAGACCCTGTTCGCATTGTTTCGACAATTGTCGATTTTGAGGATACTTGGCACTTCAAGGACAAGGAGTCGCTTAAGAAATTAATTACACTGCATTTAACAAGTGCTTTTCTCAAAAGGCACTGCAGTAAGAATCCGATTCGCCTTAGCCACTCGAAGGGCAGGAGAGACGGTACGAGAATTCGACCTCTGGTTCATTCGCTCCAATCTATTTGCACGAGCCTGGTGTTCTTCACACTTTAACTGAGAGTAGAGATGGGGCACTACCGTGAGGGTTTATTGCATAAGACTTGCAAAATCAAACTCAAGACAGTGGCCCAAATGATTTACCATATTCGGCATAGCCGTTGCTGATTAGCTACACGTAAGATGAACAGAACACGACCTACGATACCCTTGGAGACGATCATGCGAAACGACAAGCACCTACCCAAGAGACTCTGGCTGGCAATTCCGGCGGCTGCACTGGCCCTGCTCATGGTCATCACCGGATGCAGCACGAGCCCCACTCAATCCGAGTCGAACAGCTCAGAACATAGAGATCTTTGGAACCCGGCGCCGGGCACCGAGTTAGAACCCGGCCAGGAAGTTCCGCTCTTGAATGAAGATTACTGGGAAATTCTGTTTGGACCGAACGTGAACCCGCGCCGGGTCCTTTTGAGCGAAATCGAGTACATCGGCGAAGACGGTGGAACGGTTGCACTCGGCTACCACAACTACGTGATTCCCGACGGCGCATTGGAAGAAGGCGGCAATTTTACACTGGCCATCGCATCGTACAGCGGTGTGGGTGTGGACTGCGGTCCCAGCCCGTACTACTTCGATGAACCGGTGCTGCTGACGCTGTCTTATCGCGGCACCCAGTATGAACGCAACGAAAGTGACGCGCTCAACCTGCACATCTACTATGTTGCAGATGACGGCACGATGGAACGACTGGAAAGTTCGGTGGATACGGAAACCAAATGTGTGCGCGCGTATGTAGATCACTTCTCGCGCTACATTCTCGGATAAAACCTAAACCCAAGCACTCAGCCAAGCGCGCGCGGGCGGTCTACACGGGCCGCCCGCGTGTGTTTGTATCGCCAATTGAACACTGTTCTGCGCGTCTCGTGAAGCGCTGTTGCCAGAGCGAGCCCAGCGGAACTCCTTAACTGCCTGGGGTCTCATATTTTTGAGATGCAAGTAAACATTTAGACGAGGCTATTGCTCGCGCGCGCACGTAACGCGTACGTAGTCTGGCTGTTAATTCACTACTCTGCCTCAATATAGAGCTTTACACGATCCACGAGTTTGTCAAGAGCCTTGACTTGGTCTTTTTTTTGCTTACTTTAAGTGCACTTTCAAGTATAACCACCCAATACCTTGATTACAGAAGAGTGCTTCTTGCTTCCAACTTTATCCGGTTGTTTTGTTCTCGTTATGGTCGCGCTGTATAATGTCGCGCTCGCCGGTCCGGTGTTCTGTGTAACAGTGGACGATGAATGCTGCAATGGCAATTACTCAAGCGGAACACATAACTTTGGCACGACTCTTACGGTTGAACACTGGTGGGTGTTTTATGATTCCGGAGACGAAGACAACAATCAAGTAACCATTGCGTGCTACGGAAACAATTCTACAACACCTGCATGGTCGATTACCGTCTGCGGATGTGGTCATACCGAAGTTCCAACCGATGTACCAAACATAAATTCCTTTTAAATTAGAGTCACTTGTGCGGCTTGCAGCGCTCCCCCTTCCCCCGGCTGCACCAGCGGCTCGAGCCGGGTAAAAGTGTTCTCTCCAGGAAGTCATGTTTGTGATGTTGAATGCATTCCGGACTTCAAGTGATTGATCCCATGTGCGGGAAGTTGATTGCTTTCTGGCTGATCTTTGTCCTATTCGCTTCAATGGTCGCCGAGTCAGCCGTGCTGCGAGTGCCGCAAGATTACTCGACAATTCAGTCAGCGATTGATTCGTCAGCCGCCGGAGATTCCGTTCGAATAGACTCAGGCTTGTATATTGAATCCCTCGTCATTCCGGCCCATGATCTTTCGCTCATGGGCCGCTTTGTTGAAACACAGGACTCAACCGACATTTTCTCAACCATTGTCCTTGCGCCGGACACGGGGATGCAGCGTACTTGTGTGACTGCGCCTTCATCCGATACATTACGCTCGCTTCGTATGATGGGTTTGTCCTTTCGCGGCGGCGTGTTCGGTGATACCATCGCTCGCGGGGGACTCAACATTTCAGATCGCTTGTTTAGTTTGGAGTTCTGCGTGGTCGAATCATCGTACGCGGTGTTTGGCGGAGCTTTGGATGCGCGTCGAAGCACCGTGAATATTCAGGACTGCAGGCTCAGGCATACGGGAGCGAGTTGGCTGGGAGAAATGATATACTCTGAATACAGTGATGTCTCGCTTACTCGCACAGAGATTGCGTACAATCAGGGTCATTCCCACCATGAGCCTGCGGATATTTTGGCTATACGCGAAAGAACTCTGTCGCTACGGGATTGTTTTGTGCACAATTTGGGTTTCAGCTATATGCTAGGCGATGAGTTTATTGATCCGGTTGTCCGCATCACCTCGGCTGAAGTGTCGGGATGCCGGATTGAAAACTGCCGCTTCCATCACTTCTTCAGCATGATTGAAACCGGCTCTTCACTGCTGCGTCTGGATAGCTGCACCGTGACTGGGTGCCTTTTTCAGGACTGTATCTTTGTATCTACTTTGGCAAATTTGCCGACGTTACGCGCTAGCGGGAACTTGTTTTATGCCAATTTCTCCTTCATCGCAGGCGGCGTCACAGGCGGATTTTTTAATATCACCGGATGGGCACAGACAGTCACAATAACCCACAATCTATTTCTGGAAAATTTTGCGCAGCAATATTCGTGTCTTTTTTTGGAAGATTCGAGGTCAGCGCAGGTAGACATTTCGCGGAATTATTTTGTCCGCAATTCTAACGAATCAGTAGAGTCTTATCCCGGTGGTGCCTGCATCATACGTAACAATTTGCCCGGACAATTTCGCGAAAATTTATTTGTCGATAACTACAACTATGCTGTGTTTCACGGGTCGAGTGAAGATCCCGTGGGTTTTGTGGAAAATTGCTACTGGGGACATCCCAGCGGCCCTTGGCACCCGACTCTTAATCCTACGGCTTTGGGCGATTCCGTAGACGAAGAAATTGATCCGTTTCCGTTTGAGAGTGACACCTCTTTTCTGTCAGCTCCAACCCGGAGAGAAGTTACAACTGAAACTGATTTTCTGATCGGCTTCGCTTTTCCCAACCCCTTCAATTCTGAAATCACGATTGAATTCGTTACGACCAAAGAGGCAAACGTCCGTCTGACAGTTTACGACTTGCTCGGGAGAGAAGTATCCACACTTCTTGACGGCGCAAAACCCATCGGCATTCATCGTGCAAAGTGGTCACCGTCAAGTGCCGCGTCGGGCATCTATTTCGCAAGGCTGGAATCGCCGGATTCGCATCAGCCGCCGTGGCTGCACAAGCTGGTTCTGCTGAAGTAACTTCCCTCTTCCTGAGTTATGTTAGACGACTGCAGGCAGCCATGGCTGCCTGATTCGTTTGGCACTTGAGGCTGCGTCATTTCCACCAAACTCGTTCATTTCCCCCGCTGCCTTGAAGCACAGATTTGGCCTCGCGCAGGTCATCAGCACAATCAAATTCCGCAAAATCAAGTGTAAACATCTTTTCGCACTATCCTGAATATACTCGGCATACCGGTTGCAGTCAACAACTATGGTTGCGTACCATGTGATGTCTGTAGAACGAAAGGAGCATACGATGAACAGGAAATCGAGAACCCGCATTCCCATGCCCATAGTATCCGCGATTGCGATGGCACTCGCGCTCTTCATCGGGTGCAGCAGCGATCAAAGCCCGGTCTCGAGCACTGCCGCGGACGGATACAATCCGAATGCGCCATGGAATCCGCCGCCCGGCTATGAAATCGTTCCCGGCCGTCCGGTTCCCACACTAAATGAGGATTATTGGGAATCGGAGAACGGCTACGAAACCAATCCATCTCAATTCAGCAACATCTCGAGCGTGAGTGTGGGCAGGAACGGCGGAACGGTTACCTTGGGCAATCACCGCTATGTGATTCCCGCCGGAGCGCTGAGCCGCAACACGACGATGACGATGGCGTACGCGTCGCTGGGCGCGGTGGCCGTTGACTGCGGCCCCAGCCCGCTGACGTTCGCCGTGCCGGTCACGCTGACGCTGTCCTATGCCGGAACGAGTTACGAAGAAGACGGCATGGATCCTTCGGAACTGCGCATCTGGTATGTCGCGCCGGACGGTTCGATGGAACTGATCGGCGGCAGTGTGAACGAAAGTGCGCGCACGGTTTCCGCGCCTGTGGATCACTTCAGCCGCTACATTCTCGGATAATCATTCAATCATGCACGCTGCGCTCCGGAAGCGCGGCAACGGAGCAAGCCCCCGCGGTAATCCCTGGCCGACGGGGGTTTCTCTTTGCGATCGCGAGTCCACTTTTCTTTTGTCATCCTGAACGCGCAGCGTGAAGGATCACCGAAGTCGCATTATTGTTTACAATTCCCCGGACAAGACCCCATGCAGCGTGTTCCGGGCACCCACTACGTGGGGTCTCCTTAGACACATGCCACGTCGGAAGCTAAGTTGTTTACGGTCTTTCGCCTTCAATTGCACGTGATCGCGGCCCATTGTAATCAAACGTATGGCCGGCGCTTGTGATCGAACTGTTTGACAATGCCCTCCCACTGCACTATATTGTCACTAGTCAGGGTGATCCTGTGGGAGCGGGGCGCGTCTGACCGGAAGCACCTTGGTCTCGATTGCAGGGAAGACCCTTGGGCAGGTTACGGCGGGTCCCAAATGACTCGCAGGAGGATGGAAAATGAAACGTAAGAAATTCATCTTGGCGAGCGTTGTTGCGCTCGCTTTTGTTTGTGCGGTGAGCGCGGTGCATGCGTGGATGGTAGGCACATCAACAACCTATAGCAGCGGGTCATGGCACGATTCTGAATCGGGCCATACACTCAATTCAACATCCCAGTCTGGCAGTTTGCTCGCAGAGGCGCCCTACCATGTGACAAACTGCGGAGATCGTTACGCATGGGGCTATGATGATGAAGGAACCGGCGGTCGTCATCATATGGGCAGCGCAACTTGCCCACCTTTCAATCCCGTTGCCACGCCGGAATGCTGTGTGAAACAAACAGTGAGCCTCACCGCAGACTACTACTATTGGGTAGAAGTGCATCAGTACTCGGGCGGTGCACCTGGTTGCGGACCAACCGGTGGCACGATCGGAAGCGGCAACATTAACTGCAATTCGGATTCCCCATAAGTCAACTCTGTGCCTCGCTCCCTGCCGGACAACCTGAAAGGAGACTCAGAAACTACCTCGGTACAATGCTGACTGGAGAATTCCTGATGAAGCTCAATATCTCGCTAGTTACCGCCATAATTCTTCCATTTGCGGCCAACGCGCTGATTCGAGTACCTATCGACATCTCGACAATTCAAGGCGCACTTAATGCCTCGACTGCAGGCGATACTATTTGGGTCGCGCCCGGAGTATACTCAGAACGGCTCATTATGCCGGGCCGTGATTTTCTCTTAGTCTCCGACTATTTTTTCACGGGAGACACCATCGCGATTGACAGTACGATCATTGACGCAAGTCTTTATGCCGATCTTGACACGGCGTCAATAATGATGTTTCGCGGCCCCAATTCGCGGGCGACAATTGTCTCCGGATTTACCTTGACGGGCGGTCACGGAGTGAATTACAATCCGGAGATATATCAACCCGGAGGCGGATGCTTTAATATCGAGAATGCCAATCCCACTCTGTCGTGGAACTACTTGAAGCATAATCAGGCGAACGCTTACTGCGCATTATTCGCAAATCACTCATCGTTTATGATGTCTCACTGCCGCATTGACTCCAATTGCGGTTACTCCAGCGTTATTGGTGTGCTAAACAACATCAATTTACCCGAGCCGGCTGTCATAGAATGGACGGAATTGACCGGTCACTATCAGTGTTTTGGCGGGCCATCCTATTTGTTGGGCGCATGTATTACTGCGTATCAGGCTGAAGTAGATGTGCGGAATTGTCATTTCCATGATTACGGAGGGATTAACAATGTCGGTGTTGAGTTCATAGAGAGTCGTGGGGAATTTACTGGCAATCTGTGCGAGAGGCTATACACAGAGCCCGGCGCGAGCGCTGTGGTGGCGATCACCAATAATTACGACAATCCTTTCACAGATAATGTATTCAGGGACTTGCAGCTTGGGCGGTTTGCTTCTGCTATCTCAATGGCGCATGGCAATGCAAATAATCATTTTGAGAGTTACGTTCAAAGGAATTGGTTTGAAAACATTTTAACGGAGTTTGCTTCCGCTGCTGCGGTGTTCGCCTCAAACCCAAATGCGGTGATAGAAGACAATGTCATCTTGAATTGTGTGTCTCCGTCGGGCGCTTTTCAGTTCTCGCAAACACAACCGCGAGGATGCGACATAGTAATTCAACGTAATCAGTTCTTTGGAAACACGTTGAACGAGGAAAGCAACCAGGGCTCTGCAATTGCGACTGTGGGAGCGGGTCCGCTTTGCGATATTCATGACAATCTTTTCGAAGGAAATGCTGGAATCGCCATTCAGTCTTATCCTCTCAATCAAAGAGTCTGGGATCTAACCAACAACTACTGGGGCGACGCCAGCGGTCCCTACCATCCCATCGAAAATCCGAGTGGATTAGGCGACACGGTAGACATTTATACCACAGTTACTCCATGGCTGACCGAGCCGCCGGATTTGGATGCACGCGTGAAAGATCGTTTCCATCTATCACCGGAAGATTGGACGGTGGAGCAGGCATTTCCCAATCCGTTTAATGCGTCCACAAATCTGCGTATCATCTCCTCCAAGAGTCAGCCGATGGAAGTGGCGGCGTACAACACACTGGGCCAGCGCGTGGCGCGAGTCTGGCAGGGTGTGATTGCGAAGGATTCTCCGACGCTGATTCGCTGGGATGCGGTGGATGATCAGCACCGAAAAGTCGCGAGCGGCATCTACTATCTCGTAGCCATGCCGAAAGGCCTGGGCGCGGGTTCACCGAAGAGTGCAAAGGTGGTGCTGCTGAGATAAAATAGATCACACGCAGTGTGTTCCGGGCACCCACTGCGTGGGATCTCCTTGACACATGCCTCGGCGGAAAAGTGTCTAAAGAGCGAGCCCGCGGGCTCGCTCTCTTGTTTTACTGAAGATTCCGGGCGGGTTACGCACGAACACTTCGTGTCGTTTTTTGCTGCTCTGTGCTAACCCACCTCGGCGAGTAAGGAAAACACACGCAGTGTGTTCCGGAGTAACTCTTGCTCCATAGGGAGGTGATGAACTCTCAAGTCAGACAATCAACGCGCAAAGAGCAGCGCAGACCGTAAAGCAAGAAATGCCTTCAAGCGAAGTCTTTGCATCGCGTTACAAAGTTATCCGCACCGTTGGTTCGGGCGGTATGGGTACGGTCTACGAGGTTGAAGATCTGCGACTTCGGGGCCGCATTTGCGCGCTGAAGACTTTGCAGGCGGTAGAAGATGCCGAGGCGGTGGCTGGATTTCGGTCGGAGTTTCGCCACATTCAGGGTGTCGTTCATCCGAACATCCCCGAGATGTACGACTTTGGCATCGTCACGGCTGCGGATGGAAAAAAGATCCGCTACTTTACCTGCGAGTTTGTGCACGGTCGGCCGCTGCATAAACTCTGCGCGGTCTGGACGCCATTGCAGTTGCAGGCGATCTTGGTTTCACTCTGCCGTGCTCTCGCCTTCATTCACAGCCGCGGACTGCTTCACCGGGATATCAAACCTGAAAACGTACTGGGTGCGCTGACCGAGAGCGGCGAGTTTTCCGTATTGAAGCTTGTAGACTTCGGTCTTGCTGCGAAAGACGGAGGCAAGGACATCGAAGTCTCGGGCACGATTGAGTATTTATCACCCGAACAAATCTCGGGCGGAGCGGCATCCGTCGCATCGGATATCTACGCACTCGGTATGCTGATGTTCCGGCTCGCAACCGGGAAGTTCCCCTTTGAAAACGGCGATTCGCTGGCGAGTGCGAAAACGCGCGCGCAAAACGAAGCGCCTTCCCCGCTGCGTTTCCGGCCGGATCTGCCTGTGGGACTGGCCGATCTCATCAGCTCACTCATCCGGCTGAATCCTGCGGAGCGGCCCGCGTCTGCGCGTCATGTCATTGCGCAGCTGAATGAACGCGAGGGCTGCGCATTCCCCTATGAATCTCTGGAGACCCGTGCGGCATACATTCGTTCCGCAGCCTCGGTGACGAATCATGCGGCTCGCACGCGGCTCGCTGAGCTGAAATCAAAACTGCAGACGACGACACCACCTCCGGTTCTGGTGCTGGGCAGCGGCGGGTTGGGACGCACGCGCCTGATCCGCGACTTTGCCGTTGAGCTGTCGCTGGATGCTTACAGCACGCGTGTGGTCCAGAATGATTCCGATTTGGATTCCTCAGAACCGGTTCGCGTCATACTGGTTCCTGATGCGGACAAAGTGACTGCCGAGTGGCTCTACGCCGTCATGGAAACCGCGAGTCAGGCCGGAGTCTGGTGCATCATCGGCGCAACCAGCGAAGATCCGCGGCTGGTTTCAGTTCTCGGAACGTATGAAACGATCGAGCTGAATTCTCTTGATCGGGCGGGAGTCGCCGACTTTGTTTCCGCCACTTTCCCCGACAATAACTTCTCCGAACAGTACATAGACGAGCTATACAGCTGGACTTTTGGATTTCCGTCCGCGCTGCAGGAACAATTCGACCGTCAGTTGGAAGGCGAGACCATTCGCATAGGTCTCACAGGCTGGGAGCTCTTGCCCGGTGCAAAGCATTTCACCGTGCATCCCGTGGTCTCATCGCGCATTCGTGAGCTTTTCGATAAGCTGTCGGATTCAGCGAAACACTTGCTCGAACTTCTTGTCTGCTCGCCGATTCCACTGCCCTCAGCAGCCGTCAAGTTTCTCCAGTCTGATCCAGACCGCGAAGTAAATCCCGTGGACGAACTGCTCGCTTTGGAATGGGTGCACTGTGAGAAAGACGCGCTGCGGCTGAGATTTCGGAGCGTGAATCATGAGCTGCAGGCCAGGGCGGAGGAAGGGCTGCGGCGAAACTCACATCAGCAGCTTGCGGAGCTCTGGAGTTCCGATGAGTTTGAAAATCATCCAAGGCGTGCGCAGATGCTGCTCTATCATACGGTGCACGCAGGTGATTTTGGAATTCCGGCTGATCTGGCTTCCGCCATTCTGAATGAGGCGATTCGCTCAGGTGATTATGCCTGGATTCGCAGCTTATACAATGCTCCGGCTGTATCGTCCGCCCCCAAAGATCTGCGAGACGCGCTGGCAGAGTCTGTCTCCGAGCTTGAGTTTCTGGAGGGGAATCTTGCAGGAGCAACTGAACTCTTACGACCCGTCATCGAATCCGATGCACAAGACGTTTCACCCGCCTCGTTGAAGCGTACGGCCCGGTTCGCCATGCTGCAGGAGAAACTCGGATTCACGGCCGAGAGTGAGACTCTGCTGAGACGGTGCTACGCGGCCCTCCCCGATGGACAAAGTGTTTATGCTGCGGGAGTGCTTGGGACATTGGCCTGGATTTGTTTTAAGCGAGGTGATCGGGAGGAGGCAAGGCTGCTCGCCGAGGAAGGGCTCGTTCGTGTGCCGCCCGACTGCATAGACGCGGGACATGCTCAGCTGCTGAACACGGTCGCAACCCTGGCCTTCTATCGCGGTGAACTCGATGCGGCCGCGCTGGCGTGGCAGCGCTGCCTCGAAGTGAATGAGTCGCTGCAGGACAAGAAAGGCATCGCGAACATGTACAACAATCTCGGTGTGCTGGCCGCGCAGAGTGGCGAGAGCCTGCGCGCACGAACGCTTTGGAAAAAATGCGCCGAGATTGCGGAAGAAATTCAGGATGTGCATCGCCTCGCCGGTATCTACAACAATCTCGGGATAGACTCGCTGGAAGCCGGTGCACTTGCCGAGGCGGATGAGTACTACCTCAAATCACTCTCGCTCTTTCGTAAGATGCAGAGCCCGCGCGAGCTCGTGGCGACACTGAGTAATCTCGGTGAGCTTGCATTCTATCGTGCGGACTACTCACGTGCAATGGCCTATTGGAATGAATCGGTGCAGCTTGCTTCGGCGTCGGGAGATGCCGAGAGTCAGGTTGAACCGCTTGTCTATCTGGGCCGGCTGCTGCTGAAGCTCGAAAGACACGAGCAAGCCTCTGAACGATTGAAATTGGCCAGCAAAATCGCACATGAAACGGGTGTTCGAAAAGGCGAGGGTCAGGCGCTCGAAAGTCTTGCCCAATGGAATGCGCGTATCGGCAAGCCAGACGAAGCCGGCAAGGTCCTCGCGCAAGCCTCGGAGCTGCTGACTGAAGACATCGACCCGCTCGCTGTTTTGAATTTGCGACTGACCGAATGCGAACTTGCTGCCGAATGGCAACATTCCGATATGATAGCCTCCGCATTGGCGAGCGCGCGAAAGATTGCAGCTACCAAGTGGGATCCGTTCACCGCCGCCCGGACATTGGTCTGTGGCCTCCTTTTTGCACAAGAGGATTTTGATGTCCGGGAGCGTGCTCGCACATTGCGACAACTTGCGATTTATCCGGAATTCCTTTGGCAATTCCACTGGGCATCAGCCAGACAGCTCGCACTGAAGGGTCAGGGCAAGAAAGCACTGGATGAGTTTGGCCGCGGAGTTTCGGTCCTGAAAGCGATTGCTTCACGCCTTCCGGAAGAATACCGGCAAAGTTATCTGGCTGGATCCAACATAGCAAAGTTTCGTGCAGAAGCCGTAGCGCTGCGCAAGCAGCTTCAGGCGGATGCGGTGAACTCGTAGTGCGAAAGCGCGCGTTTAGGTCAAGACAAAGACTGCATAGAACCACAGAGCACAGAGAATCAGGAGACCCGTGTCGGACGATTTTTTTGACGAATTGGACGATCTAACACCTGCGTCAGATCCGGAAACGAATCTTGACAGCACCGGCGGTCTCACGGCCAGCCTGAGCAGGCTCGCGTCGCTGGTCGAAGATCTCAACCGTGATCTCTCCACTTCATCGATGCTCGACCGCACGATGGACGCCGCCGTTCAACTTACCGGAGCAGAGCGCGGCTTTCTGGTGCTCACCTCGGACAATGGCGAATGGACGTTTCACGTGGCGCGAAACATGGAGCAGGGCAAGATCGAAAATGCCGAATCCGCCGCCTCGCAGACGGTATTGCGCAAGGTGATTGAAGGCCGCGAGCCGATCCTGATTAATGATGTTGTGGGTGCTTCCGATCTCACCAAGCAGCAATCGATTGCCAAGATGCAGGTTCGCTCGGTCATGGGCGCGCCGCTGATATCCAAAGGCAAACTACTGGGCGCGGCCTATGTCGATACGTCCAAACTTGCGGGAGTTTT
>CAZVXJ010000018.1:0-19751 GCA_964631675.1 uncultured Alphaproteobacteria bacterium | reverse complement strand
GGCATCACCCTGAGACGTGCTGCGGAACGACACCTCGCCGTGAACGAACTTCCAGAGATTCGCACGAACCAGACCGCCGAACATCGGCCCGGCACCCACATCGTCTTGGATTACCGGAAAGTCATACCCGCCGTAGGCGCCAATTCCAATAGGGCCGAACCCAAAAGCGAGCGGAGCCATAACGGCCAACGCTGCAATCAGCCCTGCCTTTCGCATGATGTTAGTCATTTTCCCTCCTGTTAGACTTACCTGACTTCTACCTTATTCAAAAGTACACAATTGCACATTCTAAGTCAAGTCCGCAAGAGGACCGTCTCCTCAAAAAAGACGGGCACACGAGTTTGAAACTCGTGTGCCCGATTAACGCCTCCCTCTCCAGTGCTATCCCTAATCAGCCAAGGGTACATCCCCCTCCGAAGGAGGCGATCATCAACCTCTCTAATCACCTTCTGTATCCGACTGCGGCCCGCCGCTTTGTTCGCGCATCTGGTTCTCGATGAACCGCTCGAAATCGCACCGCTTGAATCGTCGATCCCCCCGCGATCCGACCCGTATGCACGGCATATAACCACTGTTGATCCATCTTCTAAGCGTCGACTTCGATACTCTCAATTCAACGGCCGCTTGTTCGAGCGTCATGAGATTTTCGTCGTTTGACCCGCTCATCCAATGTCTCCTTATAGCATGTTCTATGTTCAAGTTTGTTCCCGCATTCCTGTAATTAATGTGACACCTACCTAGTTTGTCGAAACCCTGTATCTTACCGAATCCTACCGATCTTGATAATCGGTTAGGAGTTGAAAATCGCGTGAAAAGTGCGTAATACTATGTTTTCTTAGGCCTTAGGCAGAGTCGCAATGTTGGTGCTGCGTGGCATGCACATTGATTGGCAGGTCACTTGTGCAATTAAACTTCTTGTTCGGTAGATTGGTCAAACGGTCAGAAACCTAAGAGGCGACGAAACGTGTGAAGGAGGGTATTATGAGATTGAAACTAAGAACATCTGCTGCCTTGGCATTGGTTGTCGGCCTGATGACCGTCGCCACCGCTGCCCCCAAGTACTCAGAGCGCTGGACCACCGACCCGGATGATCGTGACCTTGACCGCGTAAGCGTAAGCGGAAAAATCGAGTCGATCCGCGGCCAGCAGGCAACGATGAGGACCGAAGATGGCCAGCGGGTTACTGTACACCTTGGACCCCAGTGGTACTGGCATGACAAGGGCTACAGCATTGAATCCGGCAGACCGGCCACCGTGTCAGGGTGGGGCTCTGTCGACGACGATGGATATCTGTTCGCCGCTTCCATCAGCGGACCGGGCTACTACTTCGAACTTTGTGACAGTGATGGTTATCCGCGCTGGGCGGACCGCGACGACTTCGACCGGGGCTGCTATCCTACCCATCGGTATTGCCGGGACGCCTGGTATTGTGACCGGCCCCATCGTGATCGGTACTACTGCGAGCCTCCGCGTTGGACCTATCGACATTGTCCGCCGCCTCCGCCACCGCACCATGGACATCACCGTCATCGCCGTGGTTGTCGCTGACGTGAGTAAATATCAGACTTATGTAAGTATCGCATAAAACAATGGGCCGGCTCAAATTTTCGAGCCGGCCCATTTGATTTTCGTGGCTTCGACTAAGTAGTATCCCCTGCCTTCATCCCAATCCAGTGCTTCAGTACTGTAATGACCTCGTCAACTTTTATGGGTTTTGCCAGATAGTCATTCATTCCACCCTGTAGGCAAAGTTGTTCCTCGCCTTTCATCGCACTTGCCGTGATAGCGATGATCGGGACATCCGGCTGGTCTGGTCCTGACCGGATCGCTTCCGTAGTGGCCCACCCATCCAGAACCGGCATGTCGAGGTCCATAAGTATCGCCGAGTATTTGTAACGTGCCACAGCCTCCAACACCTGCTGACCGTTCTCAGCCACGTCCACTTCATAACCTTCCTTTCGGAGTATTCGGACGGCAAGTGTTTGATTTACGATGTTGTCCTCGGCAACAAGCAGCCTCCCTGTATTCACCTTCCTCGAATTCTTGATTCCAGAATGACCCGAATCCGGCAAGTCTGTCGTCCCCCGTTCCAAGCAGTTTTCCAAGGCCCGGCGCAGTACCAGTCGTTTCGTGGGTGCGGTAAGAGCTATGGCATTCATTGCTTTATAAGCGGCCGCTTCAGACAGGTTGCGCTGGGGGGAAATCACGATGATACCAATTTTGCTGAGCAACGGATGAAGCCGAATCGCTTCCACGATCCGCATCCCTGATGTATCACCGGAGGTCAGCCGCAGAATGATGGCCTTAAACGGATCTTTTGTCCGAGCGGCATCCAACAGTGTGCTGATTGTCTCCGCACCTAAAGCACCGGATGAAACTTTCAGGTCCCAACTGCTCAATAGATGCTGAAGGTTATCCCGAAGTTCGGCCTGTTCTGAGGCCACCAGTATCCGCTGCTCTTCAAATGACTTGGTATGCGTTAAGGTTGTTACCACACTTCCCGGATGCGCCCTTGCATAGGACATGGTCACTGTAAACGTGCTGCCCTTTCCGGGAGTACTTGAGGCTGTGATATCCCCTCCCATCAACCGAGCTATCTGACGAGAGATAGTCAGTCCAAGCCCGGTTCCCGCCCAACGCCGCGAGGGTTCACAATGGGCCTGAGCAAAACTGTCAAAAATCGAGTCGAGCTGGTCCGCACGAATCCCCACGCCTGTGTCCTCAACCGCAATCTTGAGTCTAAGCCCACTCGGGCCTTCGCTACTTTCGGAAAGCCTGACGACTACGGAACCCTCATCGGTGAACTTTAGAGCGTTGCCAATGAGGTTGATCAGCACTTGCCTCGTTCTTACCGGATCACCGATTACTTCGCTGCTCATAACGGGATCGCACGTGTAGAACAGGTCAATTTGTTTTTTTTGTGCCTCCGGAGCGCAAAGATGCAATACCTCCTCGACCACACCAATCACATCAAATGGAACATGCTCCAGTTCCATCTGCTCGGCCTCAATCTTTGAGATGTCAAGGATAGTGTTCAGGATGGCGAGCAGTGAATCCGCCGACGAGTAGATCGTTTGAACGTAATCTCTTTGCTCGTCTGGTAGAGGCTCCTCGAGCAGCAACTGTGCGAAGCCCAGAATTCCATTCATCGGGGTCCGCAGCTCGTGTGACATGTTGGCAAGGAACCGGCTTTTCACTTCATTGGCCTGATTCGCGGCTACCGCAAGTCTCACGGAGTTTTCGTTCGACTCAGAAAGCTGACGATTGAGTTCCTGCAGTTCAGCGTAAGAACGTTTTAGAGCCGCGCTGGTTTCGAAAGACTCCACGAACTCGGAGAGCGTATTGACGATGCCATCCAGGAGTTGAATCTCGTCCGGCAGGAATGCCTCAGATTCACCTTCAGGCTTGTCAACAAACACGGTGAGGTTTCCGCGCAGTGTCTGACCACGGCGAATTTCACGCACCATGACATGATCAGTGGTGCGAAACTTGTCTGAATGTAAAGTCAGATCGTCGAACGTCAGTTGAACATGAGTCCTGTCCGGCCAGCGCCATCCATGCGGCATAAGTGATACGGTCCGCTGAAACACCAGGCTTGGCTTTGGGCTGTTACGCACCAGGTCGGCAACTGCATAAATGCATCGAAGCTCTTTGATTCGTTCCTGCATTTCTGCCAATAGCTGAGACCGGACTTCCTCCGCCTTTTTGCGCTCGGTGATATCTCTGCAAATTGCCATATGCTCGCCGGGGAGAATGTTGTACGTAGCGGAAAACTCGATGATGCGACGCTCTCCGTTGGCGAGCACCGCTGGATACTCTCCGCGAAGTCTCGTGTCTGTTGCGAGTCGGTTCCAGACAGACTCGGGATCTACTCCCGACTCGGGCGCAGTGAATTGCACAAAAGACCGACCAATCAGGTTTTCCTTCCCCGTACCATACAGTTCTGTTGCAGAAGCGTTCACGTCCACTATGCATTTCTGGTCGTCAAGAACAGCAACAGCATCAAGTGCATTGTCAAACAAAGCCACGTACCGGCGCTGGTCATCTTCCAGTTTCCTTATGCGTGTCCGCAGCGTAGTGCAAGCAAGTGCCGTCGTCCACAGTATGGCGAGCATCAGCAAGTCGCTCACGCTTTCACCGGGAGCATTGGTCGCGTGCGTGCCATTCACCCAGTCCAATCCATACACGATGGTCGCGCCCGCGGCCATGATCATTGGCAGCGATGCCGGCCGTGCCCAGATACTCAGAATGACAGGCAATGTGTAAAGGTACTCCACGAACGGCACATGGTCGAACTTCAGGTCGATGAATGCCACAACCGTGAGCAGCACAAGCGAAGCCACAGACGCAGATTTTGAATTCCAAATGTCTCGCATAGCTGATCTGAGAAAGGTACTCCAAACAAAATTGCAGGGTGATTGCGCCCTGAACCAATGCTACTATGGGGTATTCTGCAAATCAGCGGCCAGAATTTCTGTCGATTGCAAGGGACACCATCACCGAGATAGGAGGGAAGATGTAGTTAACCTGGGTACTACCATGTTACACAGGATGCTATGGAATCCGGTCTGGCATGTGAGTGCTTGCAGCGTTGATTAGCAAGCTTATTTTTCGTAAATTGGTGCTTCCGGACGCACAGGTCGCCGGTTTCTGCGCCCTGATGCGGTTTCGCAACATCGGTTTTTGCTACCAAATTCATCGACCCTAACACCACATGAATACCTCGCGACTAGTCCTTTTCTGCCTCTGCTTATCGACAGCTTTTGCATCCGAACTGCCGCGCGGGCCGGTCGCGGCGGAACGTGAATCAGCATTTCGAATGCGTGCCGCCAAGGAAAAACTTGCCAGTTCATCGGTTCATGCTTTTCTAAAAAGTCTTGCGGATGACGATCTGCTGCTGACCAGCACCGATGATCTGCTCGATGACTTGAGAGTTGCGCTGGAATCCCGGGAGAAATTCCCTTGGACAAAAACGCTGGCAGAAGCCGATTTTAACCGGTACGTGGTTCCGCCGCGGATTAGCGGTGAACCGCTGCAAAGGTATCGCCGAATTCTATTCACGGAGCTCTCGCAAATTGTGAGCAAATGCTCCACCGCGGCTGACGCAGCGCTTGAAGTAAACCTCTGGCTCGGTCAAAGAGTCACTTTCAAACCTACGGATCGGCGTGAACAGGGAGTGCTCACGACACTATCTTGCGGATTCGGCCGGTGCGGCGAAGAGACGATCATCGCCACAGCAGCCATGCGATCAGTCGGCATTCCAGCACGCATGGTCTATGTACCGTACTGGGCGCATCAGAATGACAACCATGCGTGGGTAGAAGTGAAAGTGGGGGACCGATGGAACTACATCGGCGCATGTGAACCTGAAGCCGCGCTGAACCGCGCCTGGTTTGACGAACCCGTCATGCGTGCACCAATTCTGATGGCACGGGTCGCCGGTGTCGATTCGACTGAAGCCGACGCCCTTCGCGGTGTGCGAGGCTGGCAGATTAATTCGACGCGCAATTACTTTGAACCCTGCAGACTTCAGCTTGAGTTTTCTGCGGAATGGAGTGATTCCAGCGAACTCTGGTTGTCCGTGTTCAATTATGGTGGAATCTTTCAAATGGCAAGAATTGATGCAAAGCACAAACGCGCCACCTTGGAAACCGGTGCGGGTGACTTCCTGCTGTTTGGCAGGCATCTGGGTAAACTTTTTGTGCAGCGTGCACACACTGAGTTTGGTACCGAAAGGACTCTGGAAATTAATCCGTCCATGGGGCTGCCGGATGAATTGCTCTGCGAGTTTCCGCAACCGAAAAAAACTGGCAACCGCGAAAGTTCGGCGGAGTGGCAATACAAACTCGAATTGGGACGCAAGCAGCTCGAACTGACGCAACGAATGAAGAATGATGCGCCGGACTGGCTGCCTGATCTGGGATTGAAAGTTGATTCGTCCTTTGCGCGCCTTGCCGCGCTGCTCGTGAAGGCACCCGGAAACACCGCGGTTCTCCGGTCCCATTTTCTACCGGCATCACCGAATCGTCGCGCCTTGCTGCTTGAGGTCCTCGAAACTCTAACGGACAAAGATCTGCGGCAGGTTGATTCTCTGACTCTGGACGATTTCGTAAGCGGGGCTTCGCTTGCCGTCCGGGGCCATGAATACACCGCGGACTCATTGCGGAAGTACGTTGTTTCTCCGCGCATCTCCTATGAAAATCCGCGTGCCTGGCGGCAGGCTCTGCTGGAGGACTATGCCGCTGCACCGTCGTCTTCCGTGCGGACGACGGTCGAGGGCATCAACCGTGCGGTGCAGTCCCGGATTGCAGATGTCCGACCCCTCCGCCCGCTCGATCCCCACACACTTTTCAGTGCAAAAAAAATTGCGCAGTCATCCGCCTTGATTCTCGCCTGCGGCTTGCTGAGAAACGCGGGGATTCCTGCATTTGCCACGGAAGGGGAGAAGTTTGTCAGCTTCCATGACGGCAAGGAGTGGCTGCCACTCTACCCCGATCAACCGGAGAAGCTCGGAGTTAAGGATGAAAAGGCGGTCGCGTGGTTTGGCGCTCCCGCGAATGTGATTTTGAGTTCCGGATCTGCAGAAAAACTCGAACTGTGGAATTCGTTCAATGTGGCGCCGCTGAATGAGGGTTGGCCGGACTACAATGCTGAGGGAGTTCTATTTTGTTCCGATCCGGATACAGCAGTCACGCTCTCACTGGTGCCGGGAGAATATTTACTCTCGTGGGGGCTGCGCAATTCACGCGGCGATGTGCAATTTGGCGCGCGCATGTTATCTGTGAAGTCCGGGGATTCGCTGCAAATCGCCGTTCCACTGCACCGCCCAGCTGATCCAAATTCGGATAGTGATACACTATGGTCTGTGAATGCCGAGTCTGCTTCGATGAAAAGTTTCTTTAATGGTGAGCAGGTTGCGCTGTTTGTGTTTCTCGCGGAGCAGCATGAGCCGAGCGTGCGCATGAACGGCCTGCTCGAAAATCTGTCCGTGCCCGGTTGTCCGGTAATACCTATTTACACTCAACCCGCCGATCTGCTCAATGCGCTGAAAGTCCCTGCTTCCTCCGCAGATTTTCGCAATGGCGCCCCTTACTATAGGCTCATAAGCGCAAACGGAAAAGTGTTGGCGGCCGGCAACGGCTATCGCCTCGACATCGCATCCGTAGTGGCCGCTGCACTGGCAAAGTAGACAGATTTCTCCCTTCTAACCGTGGAATGTCATTACCGGCTCTTGCTGTACCGGAATCCTGACCAAAGAAAAACCCTGCGCAACATGCGCAGGGTTTTCTCAGAACATTGTAATTTTCTACTTCTCTTCCGCGCGCTTCTTCAGCTCCTTGTCAATCCAGAGCATGGATGACATCTTGCCTTCGCACGCCTCGAGGCGTCCCAGGATTTCGGTTGCAGTCTCTTCTTCTTCCTGCTGCTCCGATACGAACCACTGCAGCATCACCTGTGTGCGATAATCCTTCTCTGAAATGGCCTGTTCGTATAGCTTGTGAATGCACGACGTAATGTGCTGCTCATGTTTCAGTGCCGCACGAAACATTTCAAGCGGTCCGCCAAATTTCTGCGGCGGAGTCGCGAGGCTGTCCAGCTGCACGATCTGTCCGTTCGCGAGCAGAAAATCAAAAATCCGCATGGCATGCTCGCGTTCTTCGTCGGATTGCTTTCTCATCCAATTCCCGAAACCCTTCAGATTTGCCGCCTCGCTGTCTGCGGCCATCGAAAGATATAGTAATGAAGAATAATACTCCTCATTGATTTGTTTGTTCAGCGCTTTTACCATCGCTGCAGACAACATACTCATTTTCTCCTCTCGGTTAATTCTTGCCCAATACGGCGGATGGAATTCTCTTGGATTGCTGATGTTCAGCTGAACTATCAACAAACTCCGCATTGGCATCTTCCTTCCAGCGTGTTTTGTTCGTTCAATATACCACGATCCCGCGCCTTTTGCAAGAAGCCTGATTTCTCTATAGTTAACACTATGTTTCGCAATGACTAATGACCCAGTCTGCTACCCCATCTGAATCATGATCCCGGAGAGGCAAACCCTGATTTTCCCCTCCAGTTTTCTTGTCAATTCCAGCGTAATCTCCAATGAATCAGATGGTTTCACAAACTTGGCTTGATGTTGACTCTTACCGACTCTGGCCCTAAATTGTATCCTGTCGTTCGCACCTGAATGGAATCCGGGTGCGCTCGAGACGGCCGCTCTACGAACCCGGCCGGCATATGTGAATAGGCAGGCGACCATATTTAGACGTTCAGGTGGACGGCGCAGGGCAGGACCGAGAGGTCCTGCCTTAATTTTGGGGTGTTGTGCCGATCGGAGTTGCTGCTTGACATTGCCCAAGTCCCGCTCTATATTAAATCCCTACGCTTGGCAAGCCGTTGACTCGTGCTCAACTCAAACGCGGAGGTTCTGTCATGGCTCGCTGCATCCTACTGTTTGTATCGCTCTCTGTTGCGTTCTCGGCTAGTGCCCGCGACAGCGCTACTCGTGGCCCGATCCGCCGCCAGCCGCTGGATATTGCGAACCCGCAAGTAGAAAATCGTGTTCACAGGGCGGGAAACCTCTGCTTGAACGTCACCAATTTCGGGACGTGGGGAAATCAAGGCTCCGAAACCTCTGGCGGCATGAGTGATCCCTGCTCGCCGGAAAACTGGGCTCCGCAAGGCGAATTTCCCTGCGGCAGCGACAAGCAATATCTCTTTCAAGCCGCATTGTGGCTTGGTGCTGAGATTCTCGATCTGGATACGAGCTACTTCCGGGTTAGCACCGGTACCGACGGCTGGTTCAATCCTCCGCTAAATGAATTCTTTCCCGGCGAAGACGAAATCAATGGCATTGGCGAGCGCTCCAACATACCGGGCGCTCGCAATTGTTTTGGCGAGGAAATCTACGATCCTGCTGCACGAGCCAATCAGGAATTTGTCGGATTGTATTCCGATACGCTAACCGATCAATTCTGGTTGTCTGATGATCCCTATGACGGCGAACATCGTCCAGTTGGACTCGAAGTTCGTCAACTCACGCGTCAATGGAGTGCCCCGGCTTTCGGAGATTTCATTATTTTTGAATTCCGTGTGCGCAACATCGGCAATCAGTTTCTGCGCAATCCGTACTTCGGTATTTACACTGACGGAGATGTGACGATATCGGGACGGAATAGTGGATTCTACGACGACCTTACGGGGCTGCTGGTGATTGATCCCGAAAGCGGCGACACTGTGGACATCGCCTACATCGCCGACAACGATGGCCGCAATTCCGATGATCCAACCGACTCACTTGTCTTGCGGGATGTAGCGGGTCTAACGATTCTTGGCGGCCTTCCCGAAGGCGCGAAGCTTTCCTACAACTGGTGGGCATCGAATGGAGATGAGCATTTTGATTTCGGACCCGATTGGGAAAATGATCCGCGCGGCACTCCCAGAGGAGATCCCGGCAGGCTCGATGTGCTATCAAACGGTCAGCGCGATTATGACCAAGTCCGCACCGGAACAGCTTATCCTCTGAATCATCCGCAAGTCTACCATGACCCTTGCTATGCGGAAACGGAGACTCATCCGTGGCCGCCGTGTGAAGATTCGCAAGAGCATTGTACAGACATTGCCAACGGTTACGACACGCGTTTCCTCTATTCCGTCGGGCCCGTCGGTGTGTTCGACTACATCGATGCGTCCGGCCACTGTGTGTATAGGCTCCATCCCGGAGAAGAGTTCACACTGAGCTTCGCCTACATTATGGGCCGCAATTTTCACGATCCGGCAAATCCGCAGACCAATCCGAATCTCATTGATCCTGCATTGTTTGATTTTACAGGACTGTTAGGTACGTATCGGGCCGCCAGTACCATGTTTGAGAGCGGATTCAGCTATCAGCCGCCGGTGCCGCCGCGAAACTTCCGGCCCACAGAGTCCGCTGACGCTCAAGTTCCGTTGGATTGGAATAGTCCCACACTCGGCACAGTTGCGGGCTACACAGTATACCGAGTTGATGCCTTCGGGAATCGTATGTCTCTTACTCCGGAGCCGATTCAAGACACGGTGTACACAGCAACAGGTTTGCAGAACGGGTCGGAGTGGACTTTTCAAGTTGAAACGCTGGACGACAGCGGATTTGTCAGTACAACCGCTGACACACTCGTCCGTGTTGGGGCGTCGCTGCCCGTGACGGGGCTCCAGGCGACGCGGCTCGGCCCTGCGATTTCACTTGCTTGGAATCCGTCGTCCGATCCAATGTTGACTTACTACCGCATCGAACGCGTGTCGTCACTGCCCGATACTTTCATCTATGAATCCCTGCCCTCCGCTTTCGTGGATGAGTTTGTTGTGAGCGGAAGAACCTTTAGGTACACCGTGTTTGCGCGCAACCTCAGAGACGTGGAGAGTTTTCCTTCCGCCCCGGTTACGATCACAGCCTGGTCGCCGGCACAACGGATACTGCTGATTGACGAAACCGATCCGGCCACGTTCACGGACATCGAAATGCGCGGTGGAGTCGACGACGCGCTCGTGGACAGCCTCTACGAGCGACTGCTCACGCAAATGGGGGAGAGCTTCGATATCATCGAACAGCCGTTCAATGAGCCCATTCAGTTTGATGAAGAGATGCTGGCATCGTATGACCTCGTTGTTTGGTACGGTGAAGACAATCTGCATCCCACGAACTATCAGATGATTCGCGCCCGCGAAACTCTGTTTCATGACTATTTACTGCGCGGCGGGAAACTAATCCGAGCCGGCAGGCGGGTGCTGAATGGAAGTCTATCGCTTCAAGGCTGCTGGGCACGTGATTTCCCGGAGCGCATGCCGTTTCAGCCAATGGTCGTCGACTCATTCTGTGCTGCTTTCGCGTTTAACTGGAACTTCCGCGCGGGTGACCTGCAGTTTATCGGAGCCATGCCCGCAGCCCCGGGATTCCAGGGCTTCTTCCTCGATACGGCCAAAGTTCATGCCCTGACTTGGGGTCAGGGACGGCGGCTGGATTACCTGCCCGAGATTGACGTTATTGCTCCAGCATCCACGGTGCAAATACTCTACCGCAGCATGGTCCTGCCCGAGGATTCTTCCGGCAGAGCGGACTTTCCCATTGCCGCCATGGATGGCGGTCAAATCGTTTTGCTCTTTCCACTCTATTTCATGTATGAGCAAGATGCATTCGCGCTGCTGAATACCTGCATTGACACACTGCGCGCGCAGATGAGTGTGCCGGAAAAACCGTCGCATCCGGTGACCGCCGATTCGCCGGTTCTACACCCGAATTTCCCGAACCCTTTCAATCCTTCCACGGAAATTCGCTTTGATTTGCCGATACAAACTCTGGTAAAGATTGCGATTTTCAATACGCTGGGTCAAAAAGTGTCTACACTGCTCGATGCCCACCAGCGTGCAGGCGCGCACTCCATCACTTGGAACGGTCTCGATCAATCAGGAAATTCAGTCGGCAGCGGAGTCTACTTCATCCGCCTCGAGACTCCCGAGTTCAATCAAACACGGAAAATAGTGCTTATCCGCTGACCGCTTGTGCCGAGGCACGATAGCACAGATGAACGCATGATTTACCACGCAGCGGCCGTGCGTATCGTGCCCGGAATCTTACTTTCTTACTCTGTCACTTTCTTGCTTTCTGACTTTCTTTTTCGTATCTTCTTCGTGATCAAAACATGAACCATCCCATGACCACGAAGACTCTATTCGCCCGCGGTTTTCCGGCCGCTATTTCCATTTTGCGTGAAGACGAAGCACCGCCCTATCCCGAACTTGCGTTCGGGCTTTGCGCGCTGCTTCGTTCCGCAAGTTTTCCAATAACATACTGTGAAGCCGATGTCATTTCCGGCCAGGCCACGCAGTTTATCTATGCGCGCCCCGAGCTGAGTGATTCCGAGATATCATTTGTGCCGCCTGTCGACACGCTGTTTCGCGCGCTGGGTGTGGTTTGGAAAGAGGTCACGCCGTCTGATCCTTCCGCCGCGTTTTCTGTGATGAAGCAGTGGATAGGCGAAGGGGCGATTATTCTGGCGCGCTTCAATTCCGTCTTGTTGATATACGGCTACGATATCGGAAAACTGGAGGATACAATCGTGCTCTTTGGCGCACATCCCACGGCCAAGGAGACACGGGTCAATTCGTCCACTCTCGCTCAAGACCATTGGCGGTATCCATTCGATGAAGCCAATTTGCTGCTCAGAATCGAGCACATTTCTTCAGCCACTCCCGATCTGAATCGGCTCTGTCATCTAATTTCGCACCGTGCGGTGAAAGCTTGGAGAACTGCAGAACTTGCAAGCTGTGCGAGCGGTGCGATGGCTTACGATGCAGTCATCGCTGAATTGTCTGCATCGCCAGAAACAGTGTCCCCGAAATTGCACCGTTCGATTGTCTTGCAAGAGCTGCGTCGGCAACTGTTTCGCAAACTCAGCCTCACTCGCTACTTCGAGCGGATGGCACCACGCTTTGGAGGTGCGGAGCGCAATGCCTATTCACGCGCGGCTTTCTGTTATGCGCAATGCCACAGGGAGTGGGCATCTGCGATGCAATTTCTCGACTCCACAAACCATGAGCGCGCTGCCGCGGATAAACTTGCTGCAGCACGAGACTGGGAGCACAAAGCAGTTAGTGAACTCCTTCGCGTAATCAGTTAGGCACTCTCATGCTCCCGGTCAAAAAATGGGTCGAGCGATCCTTCACTTTCGGAATTCCGTTGCACATGGCTCCTGTTCTGGCAGAAAGGCTGCGAGGAGCCGCGCCGCACATCGATGAGATTGCGCACAGTGTCCCGGCTAATCTGCTTACACAGAGAGTAGAGAGTCATTGGTCTGTGCAAGAGCAAATTGGTCATTTGCTGGTACTGGAGGAGCTCTGGCGCGGCAGACTGGATGACTTCGATCATGGCCTCGAGATGTTGCGACCCGCAGACATGAAGAACATGAAGACTGAAGAATCCAATTTCAACTCCTGGGAATTGGAGAAACTATTGCGTGCATTTCGCCGTGAACGGGAAGAATTTGTGGCGGGTATCGAACGCATGACTGAGGCGGAAATCGCCCGCACAAGTCTTCACCCCCGGCTTAAGCAGAGCATTACGATTGTTGACTCGATGTTCTTCGTGGCTGAGCATGATGATCATCACATTGCGAAAATGCGCGAAGTTCTGCACTGGATACAGGCGAACCCCTGACCTGCGAGGCAAGCTAAATTAAGTTCTGTTCGCAGGAAGCAATTCCTTAAAGTTCTTCAAATCAATATGTTGGCAGCCTCTGGCTGCCTTTTTCATGCTTGCGAATTTGCTCCTCATTTCGCATATTACTGGTTTAGCTGTTCGATTTATCGCATTCGAATGGCATTATTATAGATCAAGGAGCCTTTGCATATGATCCGCGTTGAGTCCACGCCCGAATTCGTCGAATCCATCTACTCGAGAATGGATGAGCGATTGGCGATTGTCCGCAAGCGTCTTAATCGCCCGTTAACATTGACCGAGAAAATCGTTTTCGGTCATCTCGACGACCCTGCAAGTGCAGACATTACTCCGGGGAAATCGTATATCCAACTTCGTCCCGACCGTGTTGCCATGCAGGATGCCACCGCACAAATGGCGCTGCTGCAATTTATGTCTGCCGGATTAAAAGCTGTACAAGTCCCGAGCACGGTTCACTGCGATCACCTGATCCAAGCGCGTGTGGGAGCCGGTGAAGACTTGAAATCTGCGCAAATTTCCAATCAGGAAGTTTACGATTTTTTGCGAACGGTTTCGCAAAAATTTGGCATCGGTTTCTGGAACCCCGGATCGGGAATCATTCATCAAGTTGTGCTCGAAAACTACGCCTTTCCGGGCGGAATGATGATTGGAACCGACTCCCACACCCCGAATGCCGGAGGGCTGGGCATGTTCGCGTCAGGTGTGGGAGGTGCAGATGCCGTGGACGTTATGGCGGGCCTGCCGTGGGAAGTGCTGATGCCCAAGCAAATCGGAGTCCGTCTTACCGGCAAGATGTCCGGCTGGGCGGCTCCGAAGGATGTCATCCTCGTGTTGCTGGGAATCCTCACGGTGAAGGGCGGCACCAATGCGGTCGTCGAGTATTTCGGCGATGGAACAGCGAACATTTCGGCCACCGGCAAAGGCACGATCACGAACATGGGCGCCGAACTTGGAGCTACGACTTCAGTTTTCCCGTGGGATAAACGGATGGATACTTATCTGCGCACCACTGAGCGCGCAGCACTGGCTGAACTGGCCGCAAAGTACTCTCATCTGCTGAAGGCCGATCCGGAAGTCGCTCAAACGCCGGACAAATTTTTTGACCGCGTCGTGGAAATTGATCTGAACAAGCTCGAGCCATTCATTGTTGGTCCGCACAGCCCCGACGCGGCGCGTCCGATTTCCGAACTTGCGAAAGCTGCGCGCGAAAACGGATGGCCGACGAATCTCAGCAATGCACTCATCGGCTCCTGCACGAATTCGTCATACGAAGACATTTGCCGCGCGGCCGAAATCGCCGATCAAGCCGCCGCTGCCGGCAAGAAGATGCCGATTCCGTTTTATGTCACTCCGGGCAGTGAGCAGGTTTACAAGACCATCCAGCGCGATGGACAAATGCAGCGCCTCGAAAAGATCGGCGCCACCGTGCTGGCCAACGCGTGCGGTCCTTGCATCGGCCAATGGCACCGTGAGGACATCAAGAGCGGTGAAGTGAACTCGATCATTTCCTCCTACAATCGAAATTTTCCGGGCCGCAACGACGGCAGCGCAAGCACACTTTCATTCCTGACGAGTCCGGAAATTACGGTTGCCTACGGACTTGCCGGAACCTTGGACTTTAATCCGCTGACAGACGACATCAAGACGAACGGTCATTCCTTCAAGCTGAAGCCGCCGTCTCCCGCCCCGGAGATTCCGGCGGGAGGATTTGTCAAAGACCTCACGGGTTATGTACAACCTGCGGAAGACAGCGGCCGGGTGGAGGTCATTGTTCGATCGGACTCGGTTCGCTTGCAGGTGCTGTCACCCTTTTCTGCTTGGGATGGTAAGGACTTTATCGAGTTTCCGCTGCTGTTGAAGGCACTCGGCAAATGTACGACGGATCACATTTCACCAGCTGGAAAATGGCTGAAGTTTCGCGGTCACCTCGACAACATTTCGGATAATATGTTCATCGGAGCAATCAGCGCGTTTAATAAACAAGCTGGAAAAATCACTCACCCCTTAACGGGCGAGCAGAACCTTGAACCGGCGAAAGTTGCGCGAGATTTGAAAGCGAAGGGCCTGCGCTGGATTGTCGTCGGCGATGAAAACTATGGAGAAGGATCTTCCCGCGAACATGCGGCAATGTCGCCGCGACATCTCGGCGCAGCCGCCGTTATCACTCGCAGTTTTGCTCGCATTCACGAATCCAATCTGAAGAAGCAGGGTGTTCTTCCGTTCACGTTTGCGAATCCGGCAGACTACGAAAAAGTGCGCGAAATGGACCGGATCACCCTTCATGATCTCGCCAATCTCGCGCCGGGTAAGCAAGTTAAGATGACACTCAAGCATGCGGACGGTACCACGGATTCGGCGCTGCTGAATCACTCGCTGAATCACGAGCAGGTCGAGTGGTTTAAGGCCGGCAGCGCGCTAAATATGCTGCGCGATCAACAGAAAAAGAGCGCGTGATGACGGTTAGCGATTTCAGACGGCTGTTTAAGTACGAAGCTTGGGCAAATGATCGTATCTTCGCGTACGCGCGCACCACGCCGGAACCGCAGGCGGAAGTGAGCCGTTATCTGGGTCACATGTTCATCGGCCAAGAGATTTGGCACAGCAGACTCGTGAATGACGGCCGCGTGTTTGAAACGGCATGGGTGGATATGTCTCTCGATGAAGCGCAGGCACGATGCATGAAAATGCGCGCCGAATGGACAAAGTATTTAGATTCTGTTTCCGATGAGGATTTGAGCCGCAAAGTTGAATATGTTCGTATGGGAAAGCCATGCTGGAATTATGTGGCGGATGTACTGACACACATGATTACGCATGGCATGTATCACCGTGGACAGATTTCAATCATGGTCCGCAAGGCGGGCGGCGAGCCCGTCGCAACCGACTTTGTTGCTGCCGGGCGCGAGGGCGCGCTCGACTGATGCGCATTCATCTGCTCCGCCATGCGATTGCCGTACCGCGTGGTACTCCCGGCTTTCCCACCGATGACCGCCCATTGACTGATGAAGGAATTGAGAAGATGAAGAAAGCCGCAAAGGGAATTGCCCAGATTGTTCAGGGCTTCGATGTGGTCTTCTCAAGTCCGCTGATCCGGGCCTGTCAAACTGCTGAAATTGCGGCCGCTGCTGTCGGATTCAATGGAAAGATCCGAATCGCTGAGGAGTTTCTTCCGGCCTCTTCAAATCGCGACATGTACGCGAGGCTCTCTGAGGCAGACGGTGCAGATAGCGTGTTGATTGCAGGACACGAGCCGAATTGCAGCATGTTCGCGACCTTTCTGCTGGGCGGCGATTCTGCTGTTTTCGAGTTCAAAAAAGGTGCGCTCTGCCGAATCGATGTTCCACAGCTAAAGCCGCGTAGAGTAGGGACTCTGGTTTACCATATGCCGCCGAAGGCATTGCGTGCACTCGCACGGAAAAATGATCTCGATGAGTAAATAATGATAAACGCTTACTTGGCTCCCGATTTTGTATACCTAACTACTTCTTTGTGACACGTTACTTTGACAAACCACACCCGTTTCCAGGCCGGCTCATAATCGTCGAAGGCATTGACGGTTCCGGAAAGTCCACTCAGTTGCAGCTGTTGCATAAGTGGCTGCTTGCTGACGGCCACAGCGTCTTCTTTACCGAGTGGAATTCCTCGGCTCTGGTCAATGAAACGATCAAGCGCGGGAAGAAAAAAAATCTACTCACGCCGACCACGTTTAGCATTTTACACGCCACGGACTTCGCAGACAGGCTTGCTCACCTGATCGTTCCACCGCTGAAGGCCGGAATGATTGTCCTGGCAGATCGCTACATCTATACAGCCTTCAGTCGTGATGTCGTACGTGGCGTGCATCGTGACTGGGTGCGAAACATGTACGGATTTGCACCGCGGCCGGACCTCGCCTTTTACTTTCGCGTACCCATTGACATCTCACTCAAGCGAATTCTCTCCGGCCGTCCGGCGTTGAAGTTTCATGAAGCCGGCATGGACCTTGGCCTGAGCGACGATCCCAAAACGAGCTTCAAGATGTTCCAGTCCCAGGTGCTGGAAGAGTATGATCGCATATCTGCGGAGTTTGGTATGGTGGTTGTCGATGCAACTCTACCCATTGAAACTCAGCAGCTCCAAATTCGAGACATTACGCGCCGTACGCTGAGCGAATATCAGCCGTTGCCCTTCTTGCCGGAACGGAGGACTCGTGTCAATTCATAACGGTACACACACGGGTGTATATTTCGGGGCTGGGCTTCCCTATGTCGATGTGTCCGAACTTAGCGGCAAGCTGATAGTTATCGAAGGTACGGACGGCGTTGGACGTTCCACACAAATCGCGGATATCAAGAGCTGGCTGGAGGTCAAAGGTTATGCCGTCGCTACAACAGGCTGGGCTCGGTCCGCGCTGATGTACCCGACGATTGATGAGGCGAAGGAAGGCCACACGCTCAACGTAAATACCTACAGCCTGCTTTATGCCGCAGATTTCGCTGATAGGCTCGAACACGAAGTCATTCCGGCGCTGAAAGCCGGATTTATCGTGCTGGCCGACCGCTATATTTTCACGGCTTTCGCCCGGGCTTTGGTGCGCGGTGCGGACAGAGACTGGATTCGCAAAGTGTACGGTTTTGCAATCCAGCCGAGCATTGTATTCTACATGAAGATCGAAATAGATGAACTGATTCCTCGAGTCATCAACAGTGATACTCTTCAGGAGCGCTATTGGGCTGATGGTCTTGGTGAGGGACTGAACTATTGGGAGTCCGGCATGGACCTGAAGCTCGGAGAGGATTTCTACGACAGTTTTGTTGAGTATCAGCACCGTATCTTGGGTGAATTCGACAAAATGACGGACGAATTTGGATTCACGGTGGTCGGCGCGGGACGGAGTTTTCACGAAACCAATCGCAGGCTCAAAGACGGAATTGAAGCGCTCCTCGTCGCGCGTTGAGTTGCGCCGACTGGCGGTGATCGACATCGGCACAAATTCCATCCATTTTCTGATGGTCGATGTGGATCCTGTGCATCGCCGATTCAAAGTGGTTGGACGCGATCGCCAGCCTGTCCGGCTCGGTGCGGGAGCGGATGACAACAAATTCCTGAGTGAACAGGTCATTTCGGACGGGGTGGCTGCCATCCGAAGATTTAAGGCACTGGCTGACTCGGCCGGAGCGTCGGTTCGTGCCGTTGCCACCAGTGCGGTGAGAGATGCGCGAAATCGAGCCGAGTTTGCAAGGCGAGTCAAGGCAGAAACCGATGTGCAAATTGAAGTGGCGTCGGGTTTCGAAGAAGCAAGGTTGACTTATCTCGGTGTTCTCGAGTCTTTGCCGGTTCAAAATCAGTCCATTCTGCTTGCGGATGTCGGCGGCGGAAGCACGGAATTTCTGGTTGGAAAAGCCGGCGATATACACTACAACAACAGCCTCCGCATCGGCGCTGTGCGCCTGTCGCAGAAGTTTTTTCCCGACGGCGTGGCCTCGGCAAAGGCCGTCGCCTCATGTCGCGAGTTTGTTGCCGGCTCAATGACGCCAGTTGCTCGCGACCTTGCCAGGCAAAAGTGGAAGCTTGCGGTCACCAGCAGCGGTACAGCCATGGCGCTGGCGAAAATGATCAGTGCGGCGGCAGGGTACGCTCCCAACTCAAAGATTGGCGGCTTCGTCATCACACGCGGCAGTTTGAACTCGCTGGTACGAAGAATTGTATCTGCCAAGACCGTCGGCGAGCGGCGGAAGATTCCCGGACTTGAAGCTGCGCGTGCAGATATCGTAGTTGCCGGGTCGCTGATCATGGAACAGATCTTTCAAGTGCTCAAACTGAAACAGGTGACGGTTTCAGAATACGCCTTGCGCGAAGGCATCGTGATGGATACGCTGGCCAAGAGCAGCGGCCGTGGACATGCAGGATTTCACGAGGACCCGCGCTACCGAAGCATTCTGCATTTGGCCGAGCACTATGACTATGAAACGACACACGCTCATCACGTCGCATATCTTGCCCTGAGTATCTTCGATCAAACGCGAAAAGTGCATGGGCTGTCAGACAACGATCGCGATTATCTGGAAGCCGCCGCGGTCCTGCACGAAATTGGCTGCTACATTTCCCACGCACAGCACCATCAGCACTCCTACTATCTGATTCGAAATGCCGAGTTGCTGGGATTCACCGATCTGGAAATCGAGATCATTGCCAATGTCGCCCGCTACCACCGCAAGAGTCATCCCAAGATGACCCACGAAGGCTACAGCAGGCTCGGTCCACCGGACCAATCGAGGGTCAGGCGCCTTTCGGCCATCTTACGCATCGCAGATGGCCTTGACCGTACGCATACCCGGTCGGTCAAAGACGTAAAATTCAACCGCCGTGGAAAGAATGCGCAGTTCTACCTGCAACCTTTCTCCCGATCCGAGGTCCATTGGGAAGTATGGGGGGCCGAACAGAAGAAAGCGTTGTTTGAACAGGAATTCGGGTTGAAGGTGACCATTGCTCCCCCCGAGTAGCCAGAATCCCACCATAATTTTCTACACACCATATCTGTTTCCCAAATCTCATGCCTAGG
>CAZVXJ010000017.1:0-20295 GCA_964631675.1 uncultured Alphaproteobacteria bacterium | reverse complement strand
CGCGACATGGTGCGCAGCGCGGCATCGAGCGTCGGGAAGTTCTGATGCAGCGCGAACTGCGCAGGCATGTTCGCATCGGCTTCCGGTTCATGCCTTGACATCAGCGCGTCCATCGCCGAGTTGATTCGCGAAACGCCCAGTTCGCGCGTGTTTTCATCGAGTGAACCGGACTCGCCGGACAAAAGCTGTGTGTGCAGAATATCAATCACGGTCAGCAGTGAATCTTCGGGCGACAAATCCAAAGCGAGCAATGCGGTATGACCCGAAATCGCCGCCGTGTAGTCTTCTTCATCCGTCAGGTGCAAAAGCCGCATCCGCTCAATTGCTAAAGAATCATCAAACGACGCGGCGGCTCTTTTCAATACTTCAGCTAATTCACCGACCTCCGTGGCGGACAATTCATCAATTCTTCTGTCCACCGCAATCGCTCTTGCTCCGGCCATGAAGCGCGTCGAAAAACTCAAGGTGTCGTTCGCGGCAAGAGCAAGATAAAAGGCTTGCGCGCTCTGCCAAGCTTCACTTCGCTCGTAATACGCTCCTGAATCCAGCGCCGCATCATCGTCGCTCATCGGCCCCGCTTCAATCGGGCAGAGTCCGGGGTCGGCTTCGAGATAAGATGCGAAGTTCCAAATGCTCGTCGAAGGAGTGAAATAACTGACAGACGGTGTAACGAACCAGTACGTCACCTTCGCATCATACTCTCCCGAGCGCGGCTCGTCCCAAATAAAGAATTTGCCGCCCTCTGCAATTTTCTCCTGCTCAAAGCGGTTGCTGCGTCGTCCGAAAACCGGTTTCCCGCCAGTTCCTGCGAAGCGCACCAAGTACGGCGTATCATCTGTAATCATATTGTTCTGCGGCGGATCTCCTTCTTCCACACCAAACACCGGAGCCGCAGAAGACAAACACCAAATCGGCGCGGCAGGATAACTCTCCGGGCCGATGTGATTAAACTCGCAGCAGGTGAATGTAGGAACGCACGTCGAGCCGCTGAACGCGAGACCATAGTTTGATGCCGCGCCTTCAAATAGGCAATCGGTAAACTCGCCTGTGGTTCCAACGATGTAGCCCGTGCGATAGCCCGAATCGCGCACTTCGAGTCCGACACAACTCACGTTGGTGTTCAAAAAATACAGCCCTCCGTAGTTCGTGAGATTCGGAACGTCCAATATCTCCACGCGCTTGATTTCGTGAATCTCGTTTGAGCTGCCCCAAATGCGCAGACCGTTCACGCCGCCGATAATTTTTGAATCTTCAATCCGCACCGCCGGATCGCCCACTGCATTTTGCGCGAAAAAAGGCAACAATGCGCCGGAGATAACACAGTGAGATAAACGCGCCGGTCCCGCCTCAACGAGAATTCCAGACCACAGGATCAATCCCGTTGGGTCTTCGGCCATGAACTTGATTGAGTCTTCTTCGGTTCCTTCGGCAATGAGAACGCCACCGTAGACTTCAAGGGATGCATTCTGTTGAAACAACAACCTTACTCCCGGCAAAATTGTGAGCGTCTTGCCTTCAGGAACAACCAACTGATCCACAATCACATACGGACTCACGTCATCATAGATGTGAGGACGAATCGTTAGATCACTTTGCAATTCTTTCCAGCCGGGAGTTCTCAAAAGCGCTTTGAAAGCATTGACTCTTCCGAAACCGATGGAATCATTCGGCAAGTCACCGCCGTAAACATTGTCGGCGGATTGCTGAATTAACCATTTCAAGTCCGCAGGAGTGAGTGATGAGTTGATGCTGAGAATTAATCCGGCGATGCCGGCAACTGTAGGCGCTGCGAATGAGGTGCCGCTCAAATACTGGACCAACTCCTCGCTTTCAAGGTTACATAACGTGACATTAGTTTGTTGAGGACGACGCAATAGAAGCACAGTCTCGCAGTCACCAGCAAGCCGTCCAGCAGGTGCGGCGACAGTCACTTCAGAGCCATACTGTGAGCCTTCATGTTGCCCCTCGACAAAGTAGTGCCAGCGTTGATCTATTGGGTTGGTTCCTCCGACGGCAAATACGAAGTCTCTAGTACCCGCCAACGTTGCTGGGAATATTATTGGTGTTCCGCCATAATTACCAGAGCCAAACGTGAATATAACACCGTGTGCACCTGCGGAGTCAATGGCATTTCGAACTGTCTGTAAGTCGGTGACTGCCGAGCTGAGATTTATGATATCGGCATGATGGGCGCTGTCGGCGTATCTGATTGCCCAGATGATCGCAGACGCTGCGGCCTCTGACGCATGACGAATCTTCTCAAACACTCCCGAGCACTCAGGACACACTCCTGCCAGTGCCGAGTCATTATCAGTCTCTGCAAGCGCGATTCCTGCGACAGCGGTGCCGTGACCATAATCATTTGAATCGGCCATCGTCGCTGGAAGCTGAGGATCAACTATATAATGGCATGGACAGCCTATCTCCAGTCGCTCAGTGTCATTGAGATCCGGATGGACAAGGATTTCTGGATTGGCACTTGTTACAGGAATTCCCGAGTCAAGAATCGCAATCTTCACCGATGTACTACCGCGTGTAATGGCGTATGCTTCCTCCAACATAATATCAGCACCGGGGGTTCCTCCGTTTTGACCCGTATTTCGGAAATTCCATTGCAAATCCCAGTGCGGGTCGTTCGATAGCAGGCGGGCGACCGCATCTGGCTCGCAACTTGACACGTTGTCATTCTCCTCGAATTGCTCGCAGACTTCCAGCACATCGTACTCTGAAGGGAAAGCAACGATATGGACTCGCCATCCCGGGATTTGCGATAGTAGGCTAACCTCATATTCAGTACGCAAAGCCGAAAGCGCAGTCCACCCCGTATCAGATGTCGTGGTTAGAAGCGCACGGCCAGCAAAGTACTCGATACCCTCGCCATTCCACTCGCCTTCTAAGACCTGCGCAGAGGCGGGCATTGCCGATAGCGTCATCGATATCGCGAACATCAAAAGCACAAACCAGCTACTGAGGTGTGTTATGCAGTAAGACGCTTGAATTCCTTCCTATTTAACGATGTGAATAGTTGCTGAAGTTTGGCGAAGCGGTGCTGACGAGAATTGCGTAGCTAAAACATAATAAATGCCCGAAGACACCAATTTGCTCTGGAAAATGAGTGGGACATTCGGCTCGTTTGCAATGGACGAGTATACCTGTTGACCAAGCATATTGTAAATATCTACTCGAGCACGAAAAGGAATGATCAACGAAACTTGCTCATTTGCGGGATTGGGAAGCACAGAGATAACGTAACTTGACTGGATAGGGTGGCGCGGATCAACCCGGGTTTCCAAGCCGTGACAATAGATTCCCCCGCCCACTCCTCCAACCACCCACCGTTCCTCAGAGGCATCAAACACTCGGGCAGCGTAGGGCGGTCCAATCGGTCCCGGCAGGGCTTGCCACTCCGTTAGGTCCTCCGAAAACAAATACACTCCGGAATTAGCGCCAACCAGCGGCATTCCTGCGGGTGTTAATATCATGCTGTGCGCTAATCCTATAGAGTCTGGAAAAGTAATCTCAATGAAGGAATCATCCTCCTCGTCATAGCGGAGCAAATTTCGCTCAGTGAGAGCAAACAACCAGGGCTGAATAGGATGATAGACCATTGAACTGATTTCATAGTCTAATACTCTCATGGTTTCGAAAAGCGAATCTGATGTAACAACACGTCTGAGCGTAGCTCCGTATCCGAAAAATAATAAGCCGGGGATGGTGGGCGAGTAGATCGGGCTGCGCACATCAGACCCGAAATGCAAAACTTGCCAGTTTGCGCCAGCATCAAAGGTAACTTTTAGCAACCAATTCGTATCAAAGTTAAACTGTGAAATTGCCCACTCGTTGGAATCAATGGGCGAGATCGCTAAGTAGATCGGCAAATAGTTTGCAGGAGTAACCGTCGAGCCTAACTCCCACGAAAGGCCATCGTCGGTCGAGAAATATATTCCCTGAGAAGCTGCGGCGAAAACTGTTCGGGCATGACTCGGGGACCAAACCAGATCATTGATACTTCGGTTTTCAAGGGCAACGTACTCCCAAGTCGTATCCGGCCCGTCCCAGCGATAGATGCCTCCCGAACCAGGTACCCACGATGCAGCGCGAACCCCTGCCAAGAGAGTTGAACTGCCCGGCACTCCGGTCATGCTTAAAGCCTCAAACGTCGGTCTCCCGAGATATGTCCAATCCGGACCACAAGCATAAGTTAATGTTGCGCTTACAACGATTCCAAAAAGCAAAAAACGAACCCGCTGCCGAGTTCGTTTGTCAAAATTAAGTGTCTTCATCGGAAATCTGCTCCCGCTATTCGGAGGTATTATACCGCGAATAAACGGAATTATCAAATCAATGGCAACTTCGCTCAAGATAGACCGGGCACTCGCACTCGCTGTCCGAAAACTTGAACTTCAGCTCGTCATCGTCCAGCACCCAGAAGCGCGCATCCCAAGAACTGTGCTCGTGGCGGCCGTTGATGTAGTCGGAGGTGAAGCAGATTTCGCGGTAGCCGCTAAAGTCCCACTCGCCTTCCTCTTCCAATTCGTGGTATCCGATGCGAGAATAGTAGTGATAGCTGCCGTCGGAATATAGACCCAGGCGGATTTCGTCCAGCCCCACATCCTCCGGATTGAATGCCTCCCAGCAGCCGTAGACGGCAGGCGGCGGCTCGGAAACATAGATGTAATCAATTTCTTCGCAGCCCGCAACAAACAGCGAGAAAACAGCGAGCGGCAAGATGGCGGCTGAAAATGAGGCGCGGCGCATGGCGGAACTCCACAGAGTTGAGTGAATGGTATGGGCTATTCACTCATATGGATGCTCAGGATGTGCCGGAGGTTTAATTGTGCAAAAAAACTACCTTGTTGGCAGGGGTTGGGAGACCTACCTATTTTACCAGCGCAAGTTTTCTCACCGCGAGTGGCCGATTTCCGATTACATCAAATGCACGCGCATAATAGATCCCCGACGACAATTCATGCCCGTCGATTACAAATTCTCGCGTTTCCGACATCGCCCCGCTCCAAATTTCTTTCACATGTCTTCCGAGTAAGTCAAACAGTTCAATCTTGACGACCATCGCGCTCGGAATCGTCAGATAGATTGTCGCAATCGCATTGAAAGGATTCGGAAACACTTCCATACGGCTTTCGTCCGGTACTGGCGGTCTCTCGCTGACCTCGTCATAGAAGAAAGCGGTGTCCGTTCTCCACGGAGAAAACTGTACACCGTCACCGACTTCATCTCCATGCCCATTCGGATTGTTCCAGTAGTGAAAAGGCCCGCTTGAGTCTCCCCACCAATTGAACCGGGCATCAATCGAATTGCCGGACCATTCCGTGTAAATCGCAAACCCGTTGTCCTGGAAGACATTGTCGTGAATCGTGCAGCCCCAATTACCTCTGTTAATGACCGGCATGCTGTCCGGCCTCATTCGCGTAAATCGGTTGCGGCGCGCCAGAATCGTTCCTGTTGCGAAAATTGCCGAGGCCGAACTTGCGGATGAACAATCATGGAAGACATTATATTCGACCGTAGTGGCATAACAACTATCGTCCGGATCATCTTGGGCGGAAAGACTCATGCAAGCGCCATTTGCCGATGTCGGAGAACTCCTCATGCGATCAAACACATTTCCTCGCACATAGAGTGGATGCTCGCATGTGTTATTGGACGTAATCACGGACATGTGATGCACGCAGTCGGTGAACACGTTGTTTTCGATAAGGCAGTTCCATGCGCCAAGATAAATCATCTGTTCTTCCGCAAAGCCAATCGGCCCGAAGATGCAATCGGTCACAGTAACATCGTTTCCATTTAGGAACAACACGCTCGATTCCACGGTATCTCCGGTGAAACTACAGCGAACGTATTCTGTGCCCGAACCACCTGTTGCCATTGCCCAGACTCCTAATGCTGTAAGATTGAAAGAACAATCATGAGCAGTTACCCGGACGTTTCCAGTACGCAAGCAATTCCGAAGGTTCTTATGGAAATGTGTCCGCTCCAGAATCAAAGTTGAGACTCCTGAATGAATGCCCATATAGGTTGAGTCAAACAGGCAATCTCGAAATGTGGCTCCCCAGTTATTATTCTCCAGTCCGCCCGGCAATGATTCGTTAGCACGCGGGAACATCTCTGGCCCATTGCGAAATGCCATACGCTCTATAACCGCGAGACCGCCTGCTCTGATGGTTCCGCAGCGCTGCAATCTTGGTTCCGGCAGAGAAGTTGGATCGATGACGGGCCTCTCGAAAAATCCCGTGTCGGCGTCGACGTCACCAATCAGCCAGAATGATCTGCCCGGCGTGGTGATGGATTCGGCATAAACACCCATCGCAACAAGTACCGTGTCGCCCACATCCGTCGCGTTCAGAGCAGACTGAATCGACACATACTCCGCGGGTACACGCAAGACATTTGCCTGACAACACAATGCGCACGCGAAGAGAATGAATGCGTACCGATTCACTTCAGGATCTTAGGGGTTACATGCGGGAATGTAATTGCAATCGTCCCAATCCTTATAGATATAAGCGCGTACAGTGCATGACTCACAATCCTCGCACGGATCTACAACTTCCGGACAACTTCTGAGACAAACGTACAACTTGTATGATCTGCCTGACACGAGTGTTAGGTTTTCCTCGTAGTCGCAATCGTACTCGATACAGGTTGAATGAATGGAATACACAGGCTCTTCCAAGACTGTATCCCATAACAAGGCGCACCCCATGCAAGTCTCACAGTACTTACCGTTTGTGCAGGTCATCACAACCTTGAGTGTGAAAGTACCGCCACACTCTGCCTCAAATGTTACAAACGGACAACTTTCGTCCTCTAATACATCTTCACAGTCGTCCTGTCCAGTGCAAGTGTCATCAGCAACGCACACGCATTGTTCGCAGGTGTCCCGTCCTCCACCTTGGGCGAACAGCTCATGCATGGCCGAAGGAGTTAAGCAAATAATAAAACAGCCTGATAGCAGTAGAGTTGAAAGGACCGGTTTTATGACAGGCCTCCGATGATGATTGTTAACAGCGTGCAAGACATCCCTACACTTGCTGTTGATACAATGTAACGCAGCCTACTCCGGTTGTCAAGGGTTTGAGCTACACTAAAAGACATTCTTGTAGTGCCCATCGATCAAGTCTAAGCCGAGTTCACGTTTGAGTCCTGATCTTCGTACTTAAAACCTTCACCATCATCCCCACACCCGCCACGAATGCCAACCCTGCACCCAAGTAAAACGGCGCAGCGGCAGAAATCGCATCCCACATCCATCCGGCCAGCACACTTGCAAGCACAGCGAGCAATCCGGTAACCAAATAAAAAAGTCCGAGTGCAGTGCCGCGTGAATCCGCAGGAACAAGATTGGATATCATCGCTTTGCTCACGCCATCGGTGAGCGCGGCAAACAATCCGTAGAGTAAAAACAACGGCCAAACCAGCCACGCCGCAGGAAGCAGTGCGAATCCGAAATACACGATTGCATACACAAACAGTCCAAGCGCGAGCAGCAGTTCTTTCGGCGTGCGATCAGACCAACGACCGAGGGGATAGGCAAGTGCCGCGTAACTAAGATTGAAAAGAAGATAGGCCGCGATCACTGCCACCGTGGAAAATCCCACATCGGTCGCGCGCAGAATCAAAAACGCATCGCTGGAGAATCCTAATGTCGCAAGGCCGTACAATGCCAGAGCGGAATAATATCTTGAACCGAACTTCAGATTCAGCGGCGGCTTTGGCCCTGACAATGCGGGACGCGCGAGCGGAATGTCGCGCACGAAAGCCATCAGCCCAATTCCCACTGCCGCCGGAATGAACGCGAGCCAGTACAACAGCCGCAGCTGCACGCTCTGAATGCCTGGATTAAAAAAGAACATCACGAGAGTGAGCGAAACTGCTACGCCGATCAGCGCGCCCGCCGTGTCCATCGCGCGGTGCAAACCAAACGCTTTGCCGCGCAGCTCCGGCGGACTGGAGTCGGCAATCAGCGCGTCGCGCGCGGTGGTGCGTACTCCTTTACCCACGCGATCCACAAACCGCGCAAACATCACCATCGGCCAGGCGAATGCAATGGCAATAAGTGGTTTGGCAATCGCGGAGAGAATGTAACCGACGACGACAAATCTCTTGCGCCGCGAAATGCGATCGGAGTACCAGCCGATCGCACCTTTCAGAATGCTGGCCGTGCCCTCGGCAATGCCTTCGATCAGCCCAACAATCCCCGCACTTGCGCCCAATACCTGCGTGATAAGCAGCGGTGTAACCGCATAGAGCATCTCGCTTGAGATGTCATTCAGCAGGCTGACCCAACCGAGCTGCTTGACGTTACGAAAATTATTTTCCACTCATCCACTTCTTCCAATAAAACTCACTCGCACTGTCTTCGTTCATTCGCAGGACGATTTCGGTGAACCATTCGTCGAGCGGAGCTTCATGTGAATCGCATCTCGCGAACGGGTGAAATGATCTACTTGTGATTGCACCGGACACTGCGTGCAGCAATCCGAGCGCAAGCTCGGGTACTTCAAGCCGTCGCACCTCTGCACGTTTCATCAGTTCATCATAGAGATAGGAAAGCGTCATGCCGCCGGGAATAAACGGCAGCGCACGCGTGCGCATGATGGGCAGAAAAACGTCGAGCACGATTCGGCCGGTGCCATAAGCGTCACGCGTCTCCTTTTGCAGCACATCCTTTGGCAAGTAGAGGCTTGTCGAGTACGCGCCTTGTCTGCCATACCACGGACTGTCCGGCCTGCGACTTTCCAGATCCAGACTTCCGCGCCAATCCATGAAACACGAACAGGCGATGCGGAATCCCGCCCGCTCCAAGGCTCGCGGAAACTCCACGGCAAGCGTTCCCATCACGTGACGCGTGTTTTGAATGGCCTGTTCGGCAAGCGGCATCAGTTTCCATTGGAACAGTCCGTCAGCGTCGACGTCTTTCACATAAACCGGTGGCATCCCGGGCTGCATGCCGGACATGGCGGCAGCGACACCGTTGATGTAAATCACGTCATTCGCTCCGGCTTCTTTCAGCGCGGCGACGATTTTTTCGAAGGCCGGGCCTTCGAGCGCAACACCGTCGTTGAGCACGTGATGGCGTGCGCCCATTTCTGCGGCGGCTGCGCGTTCGCTCATTTGCTTCCCCATTTCAAAACCGACGGACTTTGAAATGTCGCGTGCAACGACAGTCACGCTGCCGGCGGACTTTGTGAGAAGCCGGGCGGCGGACTCCACCGCGCCGCCCACACCGGGACCGGTTGCACCGGCGAGCAGGAAGTGTTTTCCTTTAAGCGCATCGAAATGATATGCGCCGGAAGCGATGCATGATTGCTGAATTCGTGAAATCGATTCAAGTAGTTCGGCGGCCTGTCCGGGAAAACTTGCGACCTCCTCGGCAGTGGGCCTCGGCACGAACGGAACATGCTCTTTGATGCGAATACCATCAAACGGTTTCGCGAAAGGGGAGGGAGATTCAATCATTCGACGTGTGTTGATGTAACTACCCGCACCATGGCGGGACTGGAAAAGACTGTTTCGCACAATATACCAATTCCCGCGGCATAACTCAACTCGTTTTGCGGCGGTAGGTTGATTTTCCGGACTGAAACCACTATCTTAAGGACATGTCAATAGTATTCAATGCTCGGGTTTCGATGGTGGCCGGAAAACGCTGCAGAATCCTGTTGGAAGACGGGAGTGAAAGCAGTGCAGTGGTGCGCGGCAAACTCTTTGCAGACCCGGATGTTCAGCCTGTGGCAGGAGATCTGGTTTTGGCGGAGCAGAATGATGCCCAATGGATGATCGAGTCCGTAAGCCCGCGAACAAACGAGTTTGTGCGGCAGGGGCTGCGCAAAGAACGGCAGGTGCTGTTTGCCAATGCTGATCGTGTGCTGATTCTTGCGTCTTTGAATTCCCCGTGCACGAAAGAAGCTTCCATTGACCGTTTTCTCGTGGCGGCGCTGCGAGGGGGAATTCACCCCGTGCTGGTCTGCTCCAAAACCGATTTGGATCGGAGCCGGATGCGGGAGAATGAACTGCGTGATCTCTATTCCGCATTTGATGTAGGTGTATTTGCCTTATCGTCGGAAACGGGCGACGGAATCGAGGCACTGCGAACAGAAATATCCAATGGCACGAGTGCGCTGGTCGGTAACTCGGGAGTAGGGAAGAGCACACTCGTGAATGCGCTGATTCCCGGACTTGATCTGAAAACGCGCGAAATCAGCGAGTGGTCGGGAAAAGGAACGCACACGACCACCTCTGCAATACTCGTATCATTTTCCCCCCACTTTGTGGGGGGATCAAGGGGGGAGAGCGCCAACGACTCACCCCCCCGCTTCAGCGGGGGGGCAGGGGGGGGCTCCTTTCTCCTCGACACTCCCGGCATGAAAAGCTTTGTCCCCTACGGTATCACGCGCGACAACTTGATGGAACTCTTTCCCGATCTGGCTGAGCACTCCGGGCAGTGCAAGTTTTCGAATTGCCGTCACGAACGCGATCCGGGATGTGCAATAAATTTCGCACTGGAGCGGGGTGAAATCTCCGCTTCTCGCCTTCGCTCTTATCACCGCCTGTTGTCAGAAATGTGATGCCTGAGTGACCCATGCATCGCCGCATATCATCTGTAAAAATATCATGGTGAATGATAACGCACATGTTTCCGGCAATAACTTAATCCTATTTTGCACGCTTTTTGATTGCCTCACAAGCGATTCCTCCATGTGAAAAATGACACACTGACACCCGATTTGACTTATGGTTTTTATTTGCTTAGTTTCGCTGCACCCCTAATCCATCCGGAATATCCGGCTGTTAGGGCAAATCGAACGGGAGGTGTATCATGAAGGCAATCTTTGTGGTCGTGATTGCGTTGATAATCTGCGCAATCTCCTTTGCTCAGGAGAGTCCAGAATCGTGTGAGTACTGCGTGAGTTTTGAAGACGCAACTTGCTCTGGGACTGTGAACTGTGTAGATGGAACGAATTGCACAGTTCAAACATTTCATGTCGGATGCGACGGCGAGTATTGCCTTGGGTGCAAAGTCGCATGTCCGTCAGGTGGCAATTGCAGCAAGTGTGTCGTTTGCGCGTATCTTTATGATGATGATACGGATACTGAAATCGCCAGCTGTCAAGTCACTCCTAACGAGAGTTGCACTCAATCTTGTACTCAAAGCGGGACGTGCGATCTTGTGCTATATGCCAGTACAACTTATAGAATCCATGTGTGCTTGTGGCCCTGCACCAATAACACATGCGCAAATTGTCAAGGAATTGCGTTTGCGAGTTGCAAGGGCGTTGGAATTGTGTGGAAAGAAGGATCCCCCTGCCAGTATTGATGCAGAATCATGATCCTCTTCTACAGTATCCTCGTCCTCTTACTCAGTGTAGATATGGCAGTACCCAGCACCCTCTCTGTTCCTGCCGAGTTTGTTACGATACAGGCCGCACTCGACGCGGTAAGCGAGGGGGACACGGTTCTTGTTTCAACCGGTTACTACCCGGAGTCGCTTACTGCGCCTCCGTTTTTTTTCGTATTGCAAGGCAATGTGAGCGAGGACAGCTCCACTCATTACCCAATCATTGATCCCAGTTCTTTGCCCGGATCAGATTCGCTCGGTTGTCTGACATTTCCACCCGGATCTCGCGCTGTCGTTCAAAAGATTCAGTTTTTGAATGGACGACAGATGTACCCACGAACAGCTCACAATGTTTTGGGTGGTGTGCGCTGTGCATCCGCAGATTCAGTCGTTATCGAACACTGTGTGTTTGATTCCACTTACTGTGGGATAGGCTCCGTATTTCCACATGCTGGAAGCCGAATATGGCTAAATGGATCGGTGTTCACAGATAATCAGTGGGCATGCGCGTTTGCAGGAGCAGGTGGATATCTGGAAGCCCGCGCGTGTAGTTTTTCGGGTTACAGTCAAAATCCGTTGGTTGTTCTTAATAGCGGGGGGACGATCTCTGCCTGCCATTTTCACGGAAACACAGACGGGGGATATCTCGTAGTGGGCGGATCTTCGTGTACGATTAGGAATTGCCTATTTGGACCATCCGAATCACTTCACGGACCGTCTATTTCCTGGCAGTGCGAAGGGACTGGTTTGCTGGTCGGAAATCTCTTCACTGGAATTGGTTTACATGGCCCATTGTTCTCTGTTGTAGTCATCGGTGACTTCTGCAATGCGAATATAGACAGCAATCGATTCAGTGAATTGCAAACTCTGAATCTTGGTCCGGTGAATCCTATGCTCTTTAGCCGCAACCCCGATGACGATTCAGCTGATGGAATAGTTGCTCTTCACGGGAATTTCTTTTCCAACATGGAGACAGGGCCGGGCTATGAAACTAATAAGCTCATTCGGATCGGCTGCAACGCAGAACTTTTGAGAAATCGCTTCGAGGATATTCGGCCCGAAGAGGACTTCGTCATTGTAGTGGACTCGACTGCACAGGAGACTCCGTTTTTTCGTGAAAACATTTTCATGCACAACCACCGCGCGCTCAAGTCGGACGATGTTCGTGTCATTGCTGAGGGAAACTATTGGGGCCACGCGACCGGGCCATTTCACTCGTCGCTTAATCCAAATGGCCGCGGAGATTCCATTGAAGGCAACGTTCTTTTCGACCCGTGGTATCCCGACACCAGTTTTCTGGATACTCCCATTCGTACCAGTCCCAGCGTGTCACGACACGCGCTACAAGTATTTCCCAATCCGTTCAATCAAACCGCCACGCTGAGGTTTGAAATTCCCGAGGCGGGAATATTCAGGATAGAGCTCTTCGATCTGCTCGGCAGAAGAGTCAAAGAACTATTCACGGGCGCTGTGCTGTTCGAAAAAAACATTCGCATTGACGGCAGCGATTTGGCATCCGGCATCTACTACGCGCGAGCGTGGCAGACCACGCACAATAGACCCGTGGCCACCGTGAAGCTCGCGCTCGTGAAATAGGACTCTGCCTGTCAATCGGGAGGAGTGTCGGTTTCTGAAACCCATGAAATCTCCAAACACAGAACGACCGGACAAAGTGTCCGGTCGTTCTGTTGAGGAGGCGTCGAAAATTAAAGCTTACTTTAGCAGAAGCATCTTATTCAGCGCCGTAAAAGAACCTGCTTCAATCCGGTACATATACAGTCCGGACGGCAGTCCATTCGCGTCAAACGTGACCGTGTGACGGCCTGCATCCATGCGGCCATTCACCAGGCTCTTGACTTCCTGTCCCAGCAAGTTGAACACCGACAGTTTCACGTTCTGTGCGTCCACGAGATCGTAGGTGATCTTGGTTGTGGGATTGAACGGGTTCGGGAACGCATCCTTCAATGCGTACTCGGTAATCGTCACCGCGCTAACAGAAGGAGCCATTGGTGCTTCCCCCGTACCGCCATTCGAGCACGTCCAGCCAGAGATTTCAAGCTCTTGCGGACCAGGCTGAACCGTGAACACATTGCTTGTCCACGTCACCTTGCTTCCCATGACTCTGAGGAAGAACCGGGAGACCACCGGAGTCACGCCTGCGCTGGTGAAACCACGCGTCAAGGCGAACGTGCCCGGAATTCCCATCACAGACGAACCATTGAGGGTAAATTCATTAAAATTATAGGTGCCTGCCGGTCCCTCTTCGCACTTCGGGGCATCCTTACAAAGTTCTACTTGCGCATCCGTTTCATCCGGGCCGTTGTTGTTTGCGTCCCAGAAGATTTTCACCGGGGTTCCGTCAGCCAACGGGTCACCCGTTCCATCACAATTGGTCGTAAGTACATGGTCACTTTCCGCGAACATCGCGACGAAATTCGTGCTAAATCCGGGAATGGCTGTTAGCAGCAGTGCTGCCATCAAGAATACCGCAGCTCTCATGGGTCCCTCCTAAAGACTCGCCCTTTCCTCTTGGGCCTGTTTAATCGATCGGGCTATATTTATCCGCCGATTTTGCTATGGCAGAATATACACAGTAAATGCGGGGAACGCAAGGTTAATTACCCGGCTTTTCTCCCTGCTTTTCGTCGTCATTGCCGTCTGGATTGATGTTGACAAGGCCCCATTTGCCCTCGGATCCCTACCCCAAAACCGACGGTAGCCCCCCCGATTCTCGGGCACTTACGCCAAATTACATTCGGAACCCGGCCTTGCTCTTTTTGTCACGTACTGCCGCTGAATCCTGATTGCCGGGAGGCATTTCGCACTGGGTAGTATTGAGGACAGACCCCCGTCTCTAATGAAATATCGCACGACCGCGCGAGTTCTTACTTTGCCGGCTACCCGGACCGCTTATTAACACGAGTAAGGAGCCGTGGCTGTTCCCCAACAAGAGTCCGCGACCACCTGAGCGAGATTGATGCAGAATTGATTGCGATGCCTAATTTAGCACGGCCTATGTTGCGCACAAGAAGTCGGTTGCACACGCCCGCCCCGGAGGAAATGAATGGCCTCTCAGGTGGATTTGCACCACGCGAAGGGAGTATACTTCATGTACGGTTGAAGATCTCATAACAGGGTGTCCGTAGTCTGATCGTGCTTAGATAATGGTGCGAAGAAAGTTACGCGCTTGCGGAGCCAAATCCGAAGTGATCGTATCGCATGCGGGTCTGCAGGATATCCTCGCTGAAATCACTTCCCAAAGTCGCCGCGAGACACTTGCGGAAAGTCTATTTGAGCTACTATATTGAGCCCATCGCGTCTTATGAATCAGTCTTGAAGCATGGAGGGTCATTATGCGCCTTATGAGAAAAGATTTGCAACGGGGAATCACGGTTCTGGAACTGCTGATCGTAGTGGTATTGATCGGCGTTCTGGCCATGGTCGCGAATACGCGTGTCCTGGCGGCCAAGGACCGCGTGGCCGTCAGCGCTGCAGAGCAGGATATCCAGACGCTGCGCAAGGCGCTTGCACTCTATGCGGCTGACTACGACTGCTATCCAGAGCGGATCGACAACTTTGAGGAGATGCAGCGACGTCTGCAGGATCCGAACGGGAATCCCTATGTCGATTTCCCCAGCATGAACAACTTCTCCTGGGTATCCTACGAACTGGTCTTCAGCGATTTCTACGTGTTCAGAGTCCAGGCTAAAAACCACTCGGAGACGTTCCTCACGGCTACCCCGATCGATGTGACGGCAGGAGGACAACTTCGAGACTGATTTGAACCAATTTATACCATCGATAACCGCTGTGGAAGCCCCTTCCTCGGCGGTTTTTTCTTGTCTGGCAAGTCATTCGCCGGAGTAATGGGTCGTTAGTCTATTGATTTGAAGGAGTTCAAGAATTTTCGAAATTGTTCAATCTACTCCATTGGCCGCTTGATTTTACCCGTTTTCCTTGTTAGATTCCCTGTTGAAAAGGGAAGGGGTCTGTCCTCTCGGCGGAGCCCCGTCCCGCAAGATGAGCGTCGCTGGCCTGTTGTCACGGAGGGGATTGTAGTTGGTTCCTTTTCGGCATGGCGATGGTAGTGGATTGGTGACAAGAATGGGGCTAACAAATGCCCCGAAGCGTGGAAGGGAACTGGCTATGGTGAACATCTTTGCTGGCAATCTGTCATACAGTGCCACCGAGGACGATCTGCGCTCAGTGTTTGAGCAATACGGATCGGTAGAGCGGGTGAGTGTGATCATGGATCGTCTGACCGGGCGGTCACGCGGATTTGGCTTCGTGGAAATGCCGGATGCCGACCAGGCAAAGTCGGCGATCCAGAACCTGCATGATCAAGAGCTGAAGGGACGCAAGATGCTGGTTCGGGAAGCCGAACCGCGCGGACGGCGTGGCGAAGGCGAGGGGGGGCGGCCAAGACCGCAAGCATCGCCCGAGTAATTACGATGCTGAGATGTTGATGTGAAAAAAGAGCGCATGGGAATGCGCTCTTTCTCGTACTGAAAACTCTCGGAGATGCAATTACTTCACGAGCGCGAGCTTCACGGTGGCCACGGGCCTATTGTGCGTGGTCTGCCACGCTCGCGCGTAATAGATGCCGGATGCCAGATCGTCTCCGTTTACATGAATGGTTTTCTCGTAAAGTACCGGTCCTACGAACAACTCCTTGACTCTTCGCCCGAGCACGTCAAACAACTCAATCCTAAAAATCCCCGCATCGGGAATTTCAAACTTCAGCGTGGCCGTCTGATTGAATGGATTGGGAAACACTTGTAGCGCGTGTCGTGACACGCTGGGACTGGTACGAATGGGAGTATCCAGAAAACTGGTATCAGGATACCACGGGTCGAAGAGGACGTCGCCTTGAATCTCATCACCTTGACCATTGGGATTGTCAATCGCACGCGGACCGCTCGGATCGCCCCAGTAGTTGAAGCGCGCGTCCACACTTCCGTTCTCTGATCTAATTCCGAATTCGTTGTTCCAGAACGCATTCAGAGTGGTAATATTTTCACTTCCCGTCGTGTCGCTTACACCCAAGACGGGCCCCGACGGCGGTTCGTTGGTGTAAAAATAGTTGGACGAGATTTCTATTGCCGCTCGCGGAGAGATCACACCAATGACCTTCTCCACCGTGGCGCCATCGGGCGACATGCTGTTGTTCGCAAACCGGTTCCCCGCAATCATGATCCGCGTATCGGTCGGCTGATTAACAGTGCCATCACACTGTATGCCGGTGACTTGCGCATTGCTTGCGGTGTGTGCGTTGTTCTCAAATAGGTTGGCTCGAAGTTCAACGAAAGCGTCGGAGTCACGTACAGTAATCGCTATAATGGACCCATACAAGCTGACATCATGCACAATGTTATTCTCGAACAGCACGTTGCCCCAACTATAGATGGACAGCGGTTGGCCACCGTCGGTCGTCCCGGGACCGAATATGCAGTCTCTTACGATACCACCGTCGCGATAGATTCCAACCCACCCGAGGTCAATCTCTCCGGAGAATCGGCAACGCTCAACTTCCGTCCAGACCCGCCCTGTCATACCTCCGACATTGTGTCCCTCGATCAGGCAGTCCACTGCTCGCAGCCCGTTCCAACCGTACGCGGTTCCATAGACATTCCTGAAAGTGCACTGGGCTATTTCCACAAAAGCATTTGCAGACCCACTTCTATAAAAAATTCCTCCGTAGACAGAGTCAAAGACGCAGCGATGCACCCAGATTGTGTCGGCAGTGTAATACACAATTCCACCGCGGCGATCTTGGAATCTTGGATACATCGCGGCACCGTTAACAAACTTCATGTCTTCGATGTGGGCCTTGCAATCCACCGGCAATACTAAACACGCCAGAGAGTCTGATCCGCTAATTCCGGTGGGGTCTATTACTGGACGCTCGTATTCGCCTGTATCTCCCGGCAGGACATCGCCGACCAGCCAAAACTCAAACGGAGGTGCAAGCAGGGCTTCCGTGTAGGTTGTCGTTGCAGGTATAATCGTGTCGCCAAGTTGAATGCCGTCGAGCGCCGCCTGAATTGTAGGGAAGTTTTCCGGAACCCGAAAAACAGTCGCCCAGCAACCGGTTGTAAGAATCAGCGCGAAAGCACCGTGAATGAACTTCATCTTGAATGCCTCACCAGGCGGTGCAATCAGTTTCTTCGCCCCAGACACGACCCTTAGCTACGCAAGTACAGGAATTGCAGTTTTCTGCGGCGGAACAGCGTTTCAACGAGACTTGGAGCATATAGGAGGTTCCCCCTTGAAGCGTATGCGGTGAAACATTTGGTCCGCATGACAACTCACAGCCGCCACCTGCGTCTAAAACACAGTGCTTCATAATCACAGCGTTCGTACTGTTGTTGACGAGCTTAACACAAGCAATGCACTCACCACATCCAAACATATCGCACTCGTTTATCATGCAAGCAAAGTAATAGGTACCGGTACAGCTTGGCGTGAATATGATGCCCGTTGAGGCACCATCCATGTCATTGCAGTCGCCCTCGTTGTAACACGAATTGTCTGTTACCGTCCAGCAGCCGTCCGGATTGCAATCAGCGTGCAATCGCACAACATTTGATACAAACAACAGGATTGCGAGTGTTAGAATGGCCTTCACGATACACTTCCCGTTTGGTTCGTTTTAACAGCCGGATGTTCCGGCTGGACTTGGGATGCAGTCAAATTAAGCAAAAAAAAAACGTTAAGTCAAGACTTAACGCCACAGTCCATCATGTTCCATTAACACATTATTTATCGGTCACATACTTGCGATTCAGCGGCACACGCATGACAAACGTCGAACCTTTTCCCGGCTGAGATTCTACGTCGAGATCCGCGCCGTACTTGGAGAGAATTCTGCGGCTGGTCGAGAGTCCCAAGCCGGTGCCAACCGGATCTCCCGGCGCGGCTTCGCTGTGTTTGGGTTTTGTCGTAAAGAACGGTGTGAATAATTTTGCGCGCACCTCTTCACTCATGCCACAGCCTGTGTCGGAAACGCTGATAAACAGGTTGCGATCCTCCTTCCATGCCTTCACAGTGAGCAGCCGGACTTCGCGGTCATGCATGGCGTCAATGGCATTCCGAAGCAGATTTCCAAATACCTGCGAAAAATCGGAGTATATTCCGTGTACGGTGGGCAGCGGCGACTGAATGTCAATCTGTTTTTCAATATCATGCTTGTAGAAGAGATTCGCCTCCAGAAATTGAAGCTCCGTGCGAATCAAATCCTCCATAAGTAGGTCCTGCGGTTCAGTCTCCTGTTCGCTTCTGGACTTATGCATCAAATTGGAAATCAGTGCGTTCATGGCCAACGCCTGGCTGTGAATCTGATTGATCTCTTTCAAATCGGGATGGCGCAATTGCAGCAGTTCGCAGAATCCTAGTATTCCGGTGAGCGGCCCGCGCATATTGTGTGCGATACCCGCCGAGAGCATGCCGAACTCGGCAAGCTTCGATTCGCGCATGAGTTCGAGCTGCAGTTGATGATTCTGCTCTTCAATCACGCGCTGATCCGTGATGTCTTTGGCGAGCAGCATGATCTTCGCTTTTTGGCCCGAGTCAAAGATGAAGCTGCGCGTGACCAGGAACACACGATCGTCGTTGGCGGTCAGCTCAATCGTTTGCCCCTCATAGGCTGAGGTCAAGCCCTGCAAATCCGTCTTGTCCTGCCGCGAAAACGCGGAGATCCAGCGGTGGCAGATGACGGGCAACTCATACTGTTCGAAAGCCTGCTCGGCAGCCGGATTACAGTATTCGATGTCGCCGCCCGAGGTGAGCATGATCAAAATATCGCGCATGGAGCGGATAATCAGATTCATGCGGTCACGTTCTGCGCGGAGATAGCGTTCGGTGATGGCCCGTGCGCCAACATCACGTCCGACCACAACAAAAAACCTCCCGCCGCCAAGTTCGCTGGCTGAGGAGGTAAATTCAATCAAATGCGGCTGCATATGCTGGTTCGTGGAAGGGACTTCCAGCACGTAGACATTTCCCTCGGAACCTTCTGTGAACAGTTTTCTGGCCGCGCGATGTTCTGTTTCGGCGAACAGACTCAGAAAGGGTTTTCCTACCAGTTGTTCGCGCGATGTACCGCACCAATCCGCAAAACGCTTGCCCACTTCAAGAATCTCCCCGCCATCACGGTCCAGCACCAGCACGGCGTCAGGTCCTGCGAGCAGCAAATCCAACAGCTCTGGCGGTTCCTGATTTTCAATTTCAACAGCCTGTCTTGTCGGCGGCTCGGCAACCGTTTTTTCGCGGGTTGCGGGGAGCAATGATTCCACAAGACTGGCCAGACCACGCGCTCTGCGCGCAGAGCTTTCGAGTTTTTCAGGGCGTTCGGACGCACCGGCTTCAGCCTGCGGATTGGCTTCGTCGGGTGTGAGCGGTGATTGACTGCGGGATCTCATTTGCTTGCGTCCGTCATCCTTCGGGGTTATCTTACAGGTGCTTGAGTCAGGTGGTTCCGCTACCACACTGCCGACCTTAGCCAGCTATCAAGAGAATATAGGTGTCTCGTATTGAGTGAGCTTGTGCGAGTCTATGCCGCTGAAGCGCTGTACAGGTATTCTTCTCTGCTAACCAACGGCGGAGAATTCCCTGCTTCTTGTGTAACAACAACATTTTGAGCAAGTCCGGTGCCATTTCATTTATACATTCATTTGCCATATTGTCGCAGGCTGTGTCCCTACTGCGATTTCTTCAAAAAAGTGCCGAGAATCGGGGACTTACGCCGCGTCTCGGACAAAATTGCCCAGGAAACAACCGCCGCTCAAACGGCGCACCCGTGGGCAACCGGTCCAGCCACTACCGTCTACTTCGGCGGGGGCACCCCAAGTCTGCACTCGGCTGAGGAAATTCACTCCCTTCTTTCGCGATTTCGGTCGACTTGCGGCATTGCCGAGCGCGCGCACGCGGAGCTG
>CAZVXJ010000016.1:0-20878 GCA_964631675.1 uncultured Alphaproteobacteria bacterium | reverse complement strand
GAGGTTCGCGCCGATTCCATTGCCACGGCAAACGTCTCGGTCAAAATGAACTTCTATCAGTGCTGTGAAGGGCCACAGCTCTTGCTTATGGACGAAAACCTGGACCTGGACGGTCCGTTCAGCTACATTCAGGACCAGGTAACGTTGACGGCGAGCTGCACGCTGTCGGTTGGCGAAGCGGAGTTTAGCAGCACGGCGTCTGTTAACGGCGCGGGAGCGCTGCGCTTGTCGGGTGGTAATTATGTTCTCTTCTTCAGCGGTGGTGGCGGTGGCTGGACCGGGGCTGACTTGCTGCTGGAGGGGACGAGCGTCAACCCGTTACTCGTGGAGTTTCTTAATGCGAATTTGAGCGAATGGCATATCTCCGCCATTAAATTGCTTTCACCATTCAATGAATTGACGATTGCCAGCGGCGACAGCATTCGGGCGGACACGCTGATTCAGCTCGGCGGCAGCATTACGGGCGTGATTGTGTTTGACGATGCGTACAACTGGTCCGGTGGAACCTATTTCGGGCAATTTGCACAAGACGTTCAGATTCCGCTGGGAGTACAGTTGACGGTGGACGGAGCCGATGCGAAGACGCTCGACTCCGTGTCGCTGAATATCGCAGGAACTGCAAGTTTCGACGGCGCCGGAGTATTCACACTGATCGACACCGCGGTAGTGAATGTGGAGCCGGACGGCATCGTCAGCGTTGGCCCGGGTTTTGAGATGGGCGGCATAGGCGAATATTACAACAGCGGACAATCGAGTTTCGATGCACAGCTGGATACTATTCACATTAATGTACCGGTTATCAACTCCACTCTGGCGCGGTCGCCGGGAACCATTGATATTCTGTCGCGCAGCGTGCGTTTTGGCGCGGGCGGAGAGAATGATGGCACCGTGAACGTCTATGATGATGCGGAGTTGATTTTGGGAGACGAGTATACAAACGACACGGGAACGATCACAGTCGGCGAAGAGGCCGAAGTGAAAGTCGAAGATTCGTTGACGAACGGTGAAGACGGAACGATTGATCTGAGCGGCGGCGGTGAAATCACCGGAGACGGAGAGGTTGACAACGATGGCACGATCAACGGCACGGGTTCACTCCTGCTCACGACCACCAATATCATGATCTCGCCGTTTGTGACGAACGGTGATTCCGGCTGGATCAATGTGCTTGCAGACACCATGACCTTCCTGAACGGCGGAGTCAATCGAGGTCAGATCCGGATCTTCCCCGGGGCGGTGCTGAAGATCTTCGGCAATTTTGTAAACGACTCCACCGGCACGATTTCGGGAAGCGGTGTGCTCGACTTTAGCGAGGCATCCTCGTTCTTGAACAATGGCACGATCAGTCCAGGCATGTCACCCGGTACACTGACCGCGAAAGGTAACTATACGTCCGGACCGCGCGCAAGGATCCGAACCGAACTGAACGGAGCGTCAGCCGCACAGTATGATCATTTTACGGTCGTGGGCCAGTCGCAGTTTGACGGCGAACTCGAGTTCGTGCGTTCGCCCGGCTACATTCCGGGAATGAACGACTCATTGCGACTTGTGAATTACACTGGTTTTTCCGGCGGATTTGATCGCGTGACCGGCACGGCTATCGGCGACGGAAGATTCCTGGAGGCGCGGTTGGACGCCACGGGACTTGTGTGCTACGTGTGCAGCGGAGTATCAAACATTGTGCTTGACACAACCACAGTAGGTGACACTCTCGTTGCAAGCGAAGCGCCCGTAGACACCTTTGCCATCAACATCTGCAACACCGGCCATTGTCCGCTGCAATATCAGTTCGCCGCCAATCCATACACTTGGATCAGTTTTGTGAGTGGCTACTCAGGGGGGTTGCTCACACGCACGGAATGCGGGCAGCTGCTCATTCGCGTGAATGTCACATTATTGGCTGCCGGCCTGCATACGGCCAACCTCGTGCTGACGAGCAACGATCCCGAAACTCCGGCGATCAACATCACGGTATCGGTGTTTGTTGAGCATGGGCCGGATGTTTGGGATGTCGGTCCGGGAATGGATTTTGCCAACTTCTCGGCAGCGGTAACCTATCTGAACGGGTTGGGAACACCCATTCAGTACCCACAAATTTTCAATGTGCATCCGGGATCATACAATACCAGCGCCACACTGAATCCGGTGAACGGAGCGACAGCAGCAAAGACGGTGACGTTCAGGCGGATCAACTTTGTCAGCCCGGCGCCAAATATTCGCGCGTCAACGGGAGGAACTCCTGCGCTCAGATTGCAGGGTGCTGATCACATTGTTCTGGACGGCCTGAGCTTTGACCGCTCGGGTGTCAGTCTTGCGCCTGTAATCATTGACACCGCCGGCGCCGACAGCAACGTGTTCAGGAATCTGGTCATTGCGAACCGGGATTCCGGAATTGTGGAGCAATCGGTGGGGATACTGATTGCCCGTGCCACCAGTTCGACGGGCACAAATGACGGCATCGTCATCGAGAATGTCTACGCGCATGGCTGCTATACCGCTGTTTCTTTCACGCGTACCTCGGATAACGGATTCTCGCTAATCTCGGGAATAGGAAATATCGTCCGAAACTGCACGTTGGAGAACAACCGCATCGGACTCTGGGCCATGAGGCAGAGAAATCTCCGAGTACATGACAATGTGTTTTATCCGGGCCATTCCGCTTTTGTGACCAATGTCCGGGGAATCTCCATCGGCGAACTTGCTTCAACCGACTCGCTCGTCATCTATGACAACGAATTCAGCGACGCGATGGGAACTCAGGAGGTGCTTGGCATTCGATTCTCCCCGACAAGCAGCGGTGGGCTGGTGAGAATTTACAATAATCTGTTCTTCAATTGGAATACCGACGCCGCTGAAGTCACCGGTATTCAGCTCGACGGCAACTATGTCGCCCACATTTTGCATAACAGCATACTGATGAATGGTGCCGAGAATGGATCAACACAGTGGATTCGCGCTATCTACATGCACAACGCGCCAACCGTGGTGACGCTGCGAAACAACATTTTCGCCGCTGAACTCTCCACCGACACAACACGCATGATTGACCGCGTATCGGGTTCCCTGACTTCGGACTACAACTGCTTCTGGGGCGAAGGGACCCGCTTTCAGGTGGGTAAGTACGCGAACATCATCTGTCCGACACTCTCGATCTGGCGGTCGGCATCGAATCAGGATATTCATTCATTGTTCGACAATCCTGGATATGCCTCAAATACAGACCTGCACATCGACGGCTACTGGGACACCTGTGACAGCAATGGGACGCCGGCTGCGGGAATCATGGTGGATCACGACGGGAATCCGCGCAGCAGCACATTCCCCGACATCGGCGCGTTCGAATTCAGCGGCCTATACAATAACGTGGACAGCTTGGTCGTGAAGCGAGTGGGCACAACCAATAACATGCAGTTAGACTGGAAGCCGGTACCGGGCGCACTAAGCTATCACATCCATTGGGCGAATACACCGACGATTCAGATGTCCTCGAGCAATGAAGTCGGTGAGTCAGCCGTCAATAGCTTTGTTCATGTCAACGCACTCAGCAATGTGAACGGTTCCCTGGCCAACAAAGCAGTTTATGTTGTCCGTCCGTCAACCTTGCCCGCGGGAGCCGCGACGGGCGCTCCGGGTTCACGCAATGAGTAATAAGTTAAGCGGCATTGAGAGGCAAGTTCATATGAAAACTCTGCAGTTCATTTTATGCGCACTGCTGGCCATTTTATTGGTTGACGGCGAAACAAGCTCAGCATTGACCACGAACTGGACGAACGCGTCCGGTGGAAGCTGGCATACGCCCGGCAACTGGAGCAATGGTGTTCCGACAACTGCCGATACGGCCAACATCACTCTGGCCGGAACGTACACGGTGTCGATTACTTCTGCGGCTACGGTTGAAGTGTTGAGATTGGGTGCAGTTTCCGGTGTGCAGACACTGGATGTGGATCAGAACTTGTATACTTTTGAAGGATTCGGTGGAAGCATCATCATTTTCGCTAACGGAGTTTTCGATGCGTCGGATTCGGTCGGATTCTACAGTGAATTTACGAATTCAGGAACTGTGATACTGCGAAATGGCGGGAAGTGCATCGCGCTTTACTGCGATCCGTGCCCTACGTTCACCAACAACGCAGTGATGCAGATGCAGGCCGGTTCAGCACTGGTCGGGAGTGAGTTGACTCTGGAAAACTGGGGAACCTTGACCGCCGACAATGCGGATCTGGGGTATTCCGTTGTCGATCGCGACTCGGTCTACATTTCCGGTACATGCCGCGTTTCCTATCTGAACATGACCTCAAACACCGACTTAGTGATTGCGCCTGAGGATACACTTCGCGTGGGTCTGAACGGATCGACGACGGGAGGCATTAACAATTCTACGAACAGCCGGATCTGGATGGGTGGCGCCTCACATATCCGGGCCGATTGGTCCATCCTGCCACCGTTCTTTTATAACGATGGAATCATCACGGCTCAGGCTGATGTCAATCCCGCAAACGGTCCGACCACACTGGATGTTGACTTCACTCAGGATGACGGTGCTGCTGTCTTAAATGTGCTCGTTGACAAGTTTCAGATTCCGCGTCCCTGCAATCTTGGGGATTCTGTTTATGTGGCCGCAGGTTGCACGTTGGTTGTGCAAAATGCGGATTTCGGAGCACCGCCGAACACGGTGGCCGGTTCGGGCACGATAATGTCTCTGGCCGGGACCGGAAATTGGGGCGGAGAATGGTACTTTGACGGAAGCATCTATTTGCTCGGTTCCGGTCCAACCGGCGCCGTCGTCAACTTTGACCCGTCTCCATCACCAATTGTTCAACTTCGCTCGCTGAACATTGGAACGGCCACCAATGCGGACAGCTTCATGATTTCCAGCAGCGACACGCTGCGGGTCGATTCGCTTTTGCAATACGCCGGGCGCGTGGCCGGAGATGTCATTGTGACGGCGGTTTACAACTGGAATTGGGGAACAGCGACGTCATCCGGCGCGAGTGAACTCCTGATTTTACCGGGAGTACTCATGACCGTGAGCGGCAATTTCATGAAAACTCTGGACTCGCTCGAACTGATTGTTCAGGGAACGGCCGTGATGCAAGATTCCGGATTGTTCAGACTGCTCGATTCGGCAGTGGTCAACATCGCACCCGATGGAGTTCTATCCGTCGGCGCAAAGTTTCGCATGTCGGGTGTAGGCAAATTGTACAACAGCGGACAAAGCTCGTTTAATGCCGGAGCGGGCGCCGATTCCATTCGCATAAACGTGCCGGTGTTTAACTCCACTGTGGCGCGTACGCCCGGAACCATTGACATTCTTTCGCGCAGAGTCGGCTTCAGCACGGGCGGGGGCAATGACGCGGGCGGCACGATGACACTGCAGGAGGATTCAGAGTTGATCCTCGGCGGTACCTTTTCCAACAGCGGCACGATGACCGTTAATGACAGCGCGGCTTTGGTAGTCAACGACACGTTAATCAACTCGTCATCCGGTTCGATTGAGATTCTGGGCGGAGGTGCCATTGGCGGCGATGGCGTGGTGGAGAACGGCGGGAACATCACGGGCGGCGGTTCACTTTTCGCCTCCATTACGAACGTCAATGTTTCACCCGAGCTGATCAATCTCGATGATTCCGGCTTCGTCAATGTGCTCGTGGATACGCTCACGCTGCTCGGCGGAGGCATCAATCAAGGCACCATTACGATACCCGTTGGCAAAGTGCTGAAAGTATACGGCACATTTCTGAATGACGTGACGGGCATCATTACGGGCGGTGGCGTGCTGAATGTCACCGATGCCGTATTCACAAACAACGGCACCATCAGCCCCGGAAGTTCTCCCGGATTGCTCACAGTGAACGGGAATATGGCAATGGGCGCGGCTTCACGCTTGAATATGGAAATGAACGGGCCATCACTCGTGCAGTACGACCGGATTCAGGTGAACGGTACGGTGACCGCGGGTGGGACGCTCTCTCTGCTGCGTCAGCCGGGCTACCTACCATCGATGACGGATACGCTCCGGCTGATCAACTACAACGGCCACGCCGGATTGTTTAACACAGTGACCGGAACGCCTATTGGCGACGGCAGATTTTTTGAGGTGGCACTCGGACCGACCGGACTTGTCAACTACGTTTGTAACGGAGTTTCCAATTGTTCACCCAGCGTCTCGTCTGTTTCGGACACGATTGTGCAGACTATTACTCCGGTGGATACTGTGGTGTTCACAATTTGCAATACCGGACACTGTCCGCTCGAATACGACATTCAGCCTGTACAGCTCTCGCCGCAGAATCCGACTTGGCTGACGACCGTTCCCGGTTATGAGGTTGGATTGCTGACCAGAACGAATTGTGCACAGGTGAAACTGCGCGTGAATACCACGGGGTTTCCTCCGGGCACTTACACCGCTGAAGTGCTTGTGAACAGCAACGACCCGGGCGACCAGACAATTACCATACCGCTGACATACATCGTGCAGCGCGGCCCCGATATCTGGGACGTGGGCGGCGGCGCGAATCACTTTCCTACGATTGCAGCAGCAGTGACATACCTCAACTCGGGACCGATCCAGTATCCGCAAATATTCAATGTCTATGGCCTGACCTACACATCGACCGGGACTATCACGGTGAATGCCAATACGGGATCTTCGCCGACAAACACCGTGACGTTCAGACGTGCCGTCCCCAATGGCACCACTCCGCAGATCAATTCCACCTTCAGCCCGATACTGAGGCTGAACGGGATGGATTACTTGACATGGGACGGGATTGACATCCGTCGCACGAATACAGGCACTTACAACTGCCTGCAGCTCGATCTTGGCGCTGACGACAATACGTTCAAGAACTTTGCCGTCCACGGGCTCGATTCATCAAATAGCGCCACACGCGCCGTCTACATCGTTCGCCCGACCAACATGAATGAGGCGTGCGACCGGAATACGTTTGAAAACCTTCACATTCATGGATGCGGCCGCGGGTTCCAGTTTTCCTCGACCGGTGGAGGAACGCCGTCCTGTGCAGGAAACAAGATTAAGAACTGCTGGATTCAGCATGCTATCTTCTCCATCGAGTTTCGCTATCAGGCGAGCCTCCGGCTGGAAGGCAATTTGATAGAACCTGGATTTTCCGGGCTCTTCGGCACGATGTACGCCATATCGGCGCAGTCCGCGAATCCCGGGGACTCGCTGTTTATCTATGGGAATTCAATTCTCAATCTGACTGGAACCAGTAATGCCATCGGTATGTTCATTCAGCCCTCGGACGCAACTGCCTTTGTCCGGGTTTACAACAATGTGATCGCCGGCTGGTCCGGCTTTACCTCACAATGCCGCGGCTTGTATCTTTCCGGGCCGACTCCCATGATTGTAGATTACAACAGCGTCTACATGACTGAGTTGCCCGGAGGACCCTTCAGGGTGGATGCTGTGGAGATTCTCAGTTTCAATGCCAATGTGACGATGCGCAACAACCTGCTCGTCTGTGATGTAACCTCGGATACAGCACGATCGCTGCGGGTGAATGCAACGGCAAATTACATCGGGGACTACAACTGCTTCTACGGAACGGGAGCAAATTATCAGGTGGTCACCCGGGGCACTGGTTCCTACGCGACTATGGCGCTTTGGCAGGCCGCAACTACGCAGGATCAGCATTCCATCTCTGATGTACCCGGTTTCGTCGCCCCGAACAATCTGCACATTGACGGCTACTGGAATACTTGCGACAGCAACGCGACGCCCATTCCGGGCATTACAACCGACATGGACGGACAGCCGCGAAATGCCAGCTTCCCGGATATCGGTGCCGACGAGTTCACTGGTATCTACGACAATGTGGACAGTCTAGTCGTAAGGCGCGTGAGTGGAACACACAACGTCAGACTGGATTGGGAGGCTTCGCCCGGAGCCGCAAGCTACAAGATATACGCCGACAGCACATCGAACCTATCGCTAACCACCGCTCCACTCTTGGGAACTTCTGTAACCAACACTTATACCCACACAGGTGCAGTTACGAATCCCGCTTCGACTGTGAAATATTACTATCTGATCCGGCCATCCACAATTCCATGACCACGCGAAGAATACCACGCGCACGTATGAAACCTAAACTTACTTTCGTTATCCGAGCGATGCTGTTATCGCTTTGTCTCATCTGTTCATTGTCATGCACCCTGCCTGCTTTTGCCCTGACCTCGTTTTGGACGAACGCTTCCGGAGGGAACTGGTCGGAAACCGCAAACTGGAGCGACGGCGTTCCCGCTGCCGGAGATTCAGCCGTGATTGACCTCGCCGGAACCTACACAGTGACGGTGGATCAAAACGTTGAAGTCGAAACCGTGGTGTTGGGCGACTCCGGATTCGCGCATGCGACGCTTGAATTGCCAAACTGGACCTTCACGACCGGAGGAGTTGGGGTCTTACCGATGGTGGTGGATAGCAACTGTGTGTTCAACATTGGTGGTCCAGTATTCCCGGTGCGCGGACCGTTTGATTTCTTTTCCTATCCTATTTGGAACTATGGTCAGATTGTCATTGGCGACTACGGTTACATTGATGGAACTTCAAATTCGGACGGAATAGAAACCCGTGAAACCGGAACACTCACCATTGAGAACGGCGGTAGCATCCAGAACACGACGATCATCGTCAACTATGGCTACTTTTTCGTGTATGGATCGGGCAACTATGTGGATTGCATGATTCAAAATTCTGGTTTTGCCGCGATCTTTGGTTCAATCACATCGCGTGACATTCAAAACTATGGCACGTTCAATATTGCCGGAGGCGGGAGTGTCTATATTGAAATGGATGGATTCAATCCGGGCTCGTTCACAAACCATTCCAGCGTCGTGTTTACGGGTGGCAATTCGTTTATAGACGGCGACTTTCTGTTCGACCCCTACTTCACATCATTCTATAACTCCGGTACCATAGAAGTCGTCGTGGATACCAGTCAAGTAAATGATGTGGCCACAATCGGGTTAGCCATGGAACCCGGCCCGGGAGGGTTCATACATTTTTCTTTAGGAAACTTGTCTCTCACGCACGAGTATTCGGAGCTTGATGATTCGATCTACGTGGCACCAGGATGTACGCTCAGGGTTGAAGGCGTGGACTTTAGTTCGACCGCTGCTATCTCGGGATTGGGTACCGTTCACTTTGCCGCAGAAACCATGAATGTCGGCGGAAGATGGCACTTTGGCGGCGGATTTCTATTGTTTAGGGACATTGATGCGAGTGAGCCAATTGTGCTGTTTGAGCCGGAAGTCGTTCCATCTGTCAGTCTGAATTCTCTTGCAATTATCGGTGAAGGACAATTCGTTCCTCCCGCGTTCGATATTGACATTGACACTGTGGCCCAGTATGGGGGCGTGTTGGGCGGCAATGTGGTGCCAAACACAGCCTACGGCTGGGCCGGCGGTACAATTGTTTATGACAACAACAACGTGCAGGCGCTCACGATTCCACCCGGAGTGGATTTCACAGTTTTCGGAGCCAGCGAGAAAACACTTGACTCGATTGATTTACGTGTGGAGGGAACAGCTTCGTTCACTGGTACGGGTGTGTTATCGCTTGTGGATTCGGCGCGAGTTTATTTTGATACCGACGCTCTGGCCGATTTTGTCGGCCGGTTCACGTTGGTAGGAGTTGGCGATGTCTACAACGCGGGAGACGCCGACTTTGATCCACAGCTTGACACGATTCTGATCGACGTACCCATTCACAATTCAACTGTGGCGCGTTCACCGGGTACGATCGACATTCTTTCCCGCCGGGTCATCTTCGGCAGCGGTGGCAGCAATACAGGAGTCGTCACAGTTGAATCAAACGGTGAGCTAATACTGGACGGCGAGTACCAGAACTACGGTGGTGTCATTCGCGTGATTCCCGGCGGAGTGCTCGAAGTTCCCGGTTCGCTCATTAACGGCGACGGCGGTGTCATTGAACTGCCGGGCGGCACAGAAATTCTGGGAGATGGTGATGTTCAGAACGGAGGGGATGTCAATGCCGGCGGCACGTTCCTGCTAACACCTACCAACGTGAGTTTCGCCCCGCAGCTTATCAACCTCGACGACTCAGGTTTTGTAAATGTGCTGCAGGATACGCTGACGCTGCTGGGCGGCGGCATTAATCGCGGCGTAATCACAATTGCAAGCGGCGCCGTGCTCAAAGTGTACGGAACGTTTGTTAACGACACCACCGGCATCATTCAAGGCGGCGGCGTTCTCAATGTGGTGGATGCGGTCTTTACGAATCACGGCACGATTAGCGCGGGTTCTTCGCCCGGAATCCTGACGATTCAGGGCAACGTGGACTTGCGTCCGACATCGCAGTTGACAATGGAACTTAACGGTGCAAGTCTCGGCACGGGATATGATCAGATCAATGTGTCAGGGACTTTGAATCTGGGCGGCACATTGCAGCTTCTGGTTCATCCATCCTACTTGCCTGCGCCGACAGATACACTTCGCCTGCTCAATTACGGCGCTGCCACACGGCAGTTTGCCACGATTACCGGAACACAGCTCTCCAATGGCACGTTTCTGGAACTGAGTTTCGGACCGTCCGGTATGACCAATTTTGTTTGTAATGGAGTATCCAGTTCAGCGACCAGCATACAGCACGCACCGGACAGTATGCTGCAGACTGAGAACCCGCTCGATACCCTTGTCGTAAACCTTTGCAATGCAGGCCACTGTCCACTGACTTTCTCCGCGAGTATTGTTTCACCGTTTCCGGCTTCTGGTTGGACGCAACAGTTCTTATCAGGAGACCAGTCGGGCCACCTGCTTCGCTCGGAGTGCAAGCCCATTCGCATTGCCGTGGATGTTTCGAGCGGTGCGGATGCCGGGTACGGCCTGACGCTCCAGATTGCCAGCAATGATCCCGTGAATCCGCTGATTTCTATCCCGCTTACCTGGACGGTCTGGCATGGGCCGGATGTCTGGTATATTGGCGCGGGTCAGGACTTCGATAACTTCACTGCAGCATCGAATTACTTGAATGCCGCGACCATTCTGTGGCCGCAGAGGTTCTATGTTTATCCTGAAGTGTACAACGAAACGGTTACTTTTACAGCGGTAGACGGGGGCAGTGCCACAAACCATGTGCTGTTTACACCTCAGAATCCGGCCGCCGCTCATCCGAGGCTGACCTCAAGCGGAAGCTACACGCTCGCACTCCGCGGAGCAAAATATTTTACATTTGATGGGATTGACATCTCCACCAGTGGAGGAGCGCGAACTGCCGTATTGGACACACTCGATGCGGACTACAATACATTCCGCAATCTGACGATTTCAACTCCAGACTCCTTGAATCCGAGCGGAGCAGGAATTGTCATTGCCTCGACCATTTTCGCAGAAGAGTTGAATAGTTCAATTGTGATGGATAATTTAACAGTCTATGGTTTCCTGACGGGTGTCTCCATCGGCCGATCTGCGCCGGGTGGCACGTATGCCGGTGCAAATCACGTGCTGCAAAACAGCACAATCTTCAACTGCCAGACCGGAGTCTATGTCATCAGGCACGGCAATGTTCACATTCAGAATAACTTGATTCGCATTGGCTATCCTGCTTCTCTTTCCACGGTGCGCGGCGTGCATGTTGCCCAACTCAACTCCATGGATACGGCCTTCGTGCACCACAACCTGTTTACCGATGCGCGCGGACATGCCGCAGTGCAGGGAGTGTTCGTCAATACCAACCCCAACGGCTATACAAAAATTTACAATAACATGTTCACTGACTTTGCAGAGACTCAGAACAATAACAGCGCGATACAAATAGAAGATAACGCCGTGGTCGGGATCTTCTACAACAGCATTGCTATCGGTGATAATTTGTCTGGAAGCCAGAACAAGCATCGCGCGATTTATGCCAGGGGCGGAAGTGATGTTACCGTGATGAACAATGCCGTGCAATACCAGTCCACAGTGGATAGCACATGGGGCATCGTCAAGGAATCCGGCAGCGTGGATATGGTTTCCAATCGAAACTGTCTCCAGCGCAGCGGCTCACGAGCACTGTTCGGCCAATGGAACGGATTCAATGCAGATAATCTCAGCCAATGGCAGTTGGGAACGTCACAGGATATGCAGTCAGAGCAAGACAATCCCGGCTTCATTAGCTTGACCGATTTGCACATTGACGGCTACTGGGACACCTGCGACAGCAATGCGACACCGGTTGCAGGCATTACAACGGACTTCGACGGCGAGCCGCGCAACGCGAACTACCCCGACATCGGTGCCGACGAAATGACAGGCTTGTATCAGCCTGCTGACAGCCTGGTGGTAAGACGCGTAGGCGGCTCAAACAACGTAAAACTGGACTGGACTCCGGTAGCCGGAGCAGTGAGTTACAAAATCTACGCAGACAGCACGGCCAATCTCTCGCTTACCACCGCTGTGCTGCTGGGAACTTCTGCAACCAATAGTTACGTACACGTGGGCGCGATCGCGAGTCCTGCGTCCAGCGTGAAGTATTACTATCTCGTGCGGCCGTCAACTCAACCGTAGAACACGACTTTGCGTAACACCGTTCTCATTGTCGCGGTTACCTGCTTAGTTCTTCTCGCGTTCGTTCCAGCCCAGGCTGTGGACACGTATTGGACCAATTCGTCCGGTGGCGACTGGCATACTGCTGCCAATTGGGATAACGGAGTGCCGACCTCCTCCGACCGTGCCTTCATCACTCTTGCCGGGACATATTCAGTGAATATAGACAGCAACGCGGTTGTCTTCACTATTGCGTTAGGGCCCAACACCGCCGATACGGTGACATTGAACATAAATAGTCAGCTGGAAGTGTGGTATCTCAATGCAAGATATCACAGCACCGTCAACGTAATAGATATACTGAATCAGCACGGAGCATTCGTGCTAACGGAATACAGCGCGTTGAATGTGTACGGCACGGTCTACGAATCTGATCCTGGTGGCATTGTGCAAGTCCAAGGATGCTGCGCCACGGGCCGCATTTACGATGGTGCTGTTGCTAACTTGGGCGGCGGGTTGCTGGCTGCAGACGGCGGCGTGATTACGATAGATGATGCAACCGTAGGTTATCTGCGGTCATATCCCGGCGGAATGGTACACATTCGAGGCGATATGAGTACCAACCGATTCGACGTTAATTACACAGGGACGGTTGAAGTGTTGCCGGACGCAAGTGTCTATCTACTCGGCGGCGGCGGCCAGGGTCAGAATTACTTGAATATACATGGCGGGACTCTGAAACTGTACGGTGGATCTTACATACACTGTGTTCCAAATCCGGCGCGATATCCGCGTGTCGACTTATATGTCGGTGGAAGTCTCATCACCCTGCCTGACAGCGCCAATCCGAATCGTCCGGCAATCGTGGATGCTGAACTGTATGGCGTTGCCGCAGGCCCCACGACCGTCGGTGCAAACCTGGAAGTCACACGTGTGTATTTGCAGGATTCGCTTTACATCGCTGCCGGGTGCACACTCACCGTTGATTCGACGGTCCTCGCAACAACCGCCAGAATCGGCGGCAGCGGAACCATTCATTTTCGTTCGAGAACGCATAGCTTGCAAGGGGCGTGGTGGTTTAATGGCGGCTTTCTGCTGAGTTCAGACCCCACGGCAGCCATCGTCAACTTCAATCCAAATTCAAGCCCGCAAGTCACGCTGCAATCGCTGAATATGGCAGCGCCGACGCCTATCTTTACGGTACACGTCAGCGACACCGTGACCATTGACACCATCTCACAGGGCGGCGGCACAATTAACGGCAATATCGTTCTCGGTGATGCATACTCCTGGACGCAAGGCACATTAACTGCACAGTCCATAAACGAGTTCACGATTCCCGCAGGGGTTGGTTTGGCGGTAACCGGAGGCGGATCAAAAACGCTGGACTCGCTGCAGCTCAACATCGAGGGCAATGCCGTCATGCAAGGCTCAGGGACTTTCAATCTGGTGGATTCTGCAGTCGTGAATGTTGCTCCCGGTGGCACGCTGGATGTGGGCGACGGTTTCACAATGACCGGAACCGGTACACTTTATAACAGCGGCGAATCAAACTTTGATACGCAAGGCGACACGATTTCCATTAATGTTCCGGTCATTAACTCCACGCTCGCCAGAACCCCCGGCACAATTGACATTTTGGGGCGAGTGACTCGATTAGGCATGGGAGGTCAGAACGACGCAGGCATCAATGTCGCCGATTCCGCAGACCTGATTATTGCCGGAGTATTCAACAATAACGGTGTGATTAGCGTCGGCGACGGCGCGGAAATCATCGTGCTTGACACTCTAAGGAATTCTGCATTCGGTGAACTAAGTATCGCGGGTGGCGGAAGCGTTGGCGGCGGTGGAGTTGTGCACAATGGCGGATTCATTAATTCCGGCGGCGGTTCGCTTCTGTTGTCTCCCACAAACTCGATACTTTCTGCATCACTCGTAAATCTGCAGGATTCGGGGTTCGTTACTGTAGTATCGGACACGCTTACAATCTCCGGTGATGCAGTAAACCGGGGAGTCATCACGATTCAAGCCGGAGCGGTGTTGAAAATTCTCGGCACCCTTTTGAACGATGTCACCGGGCTGATTACTGGTAATGGAACACTGGATGTCAGTGATGCGATCTCATTTACCAACAACGGTACGATTAGTCCCGGACTCTCGCCGGGCGTCTTGTCGATCTACGGCAGTGTCCTTCTCGGCCCGCAATCCAATCTACTGCTGGAAATGGCCGGTCCGAACAGCAATCAGTACGACCGCCTGAACATTACCGGTAACATCACACTGGGCGGTCGGCTTTCCTTTTCCATGCTGGGAGGATACATGCCAACCCCTGCAGACTCGCTCTCCATCTTGAACTGTGGAAGCTGGAGCGGTGGTTTTCAGCAGATCAGCGGCAACGATCTCGGTGGCGGCCAACTGCTGGATGTTGCCCTCGGACCGAACGGCATGTCGAGTGGGCTTTGCTCAGGCGATGCGCAGATAAGTGCACAGCCGGCTCTTACCGATACCGTGTTTCTGGTCTTTGGACAGCTTGACACAATCACCATCAATGTTTGTAACACCGGTGATTGTCTGTTGAACTATTCGCTGGCGTTGTCTAACCTCAATCCGCCATCGCCTGATTGGATTTCAATTCATTCGTTAGATCAAGTCGGCATCGTTCCGCGCCCATCCTGCCGAACGATTAGGATGCCGGTAAACACAGAAGGATTGTCTGTGGGTACACACACCGCAATGCTTGAGGTTTCATCCAATGACCCGATTACGCCGCTGCTGAGTATCCCGGTCTTGCTGAACATTTCGCTGGAACCTCATCTGCAGGTTGTGCTTCACAGATCCAGCCAGCCGGCCAATTCTATCCGGCTGAACTGGCGGACTATTCCCGGCGCAGAGTCGTATACTGTTCATGCAGACTCAGTCGCGGATGGTTCTTATTTCTGGACGCAAACTGTCTCCGCTCCGGACACCTTCCTAACGATTCCCATCAATTCCAATGACATGAAACGATTCTTTTATGTTACGGTCACCATTACAGATTAGGTAACCGACCGCGTCTGTCTCCCTTGTTTTGCCGCCGAAATTTCACAGCTAATTTACGAAGGTCACGTATGAAAATCCTTGTTGTAGTTATGTTGGTGTTGGTCTCCAACGCATTTGCAATCCCGCAGTTGATCAATTATCAGGGTCAGCTCACCTCTCCCGCCGGAATTCCACTCGACACGACGGTGAGTATCACGTTCAGAATCTATCCCTCAGCAGCCGGAGGATTAGCCTCATGGTCTGAAACTCATCCGTCGGTCGTTGTGACCGACGGTTTGTTTCAGGTGTCGTTAGGTTCGATTACAGTATTGACCGACCTGTTTGCCGTAAATCGCTGGCTTGGCGTAACGGTCGGCAGCAACAGCGAAATGTCGCCGCGCAGGCAAATTGTGTCTGTGGGTCATGCCTATCGCGTGGGCACGGTGGATGGTGCGACAGGTGGCACGATTACCGGCAATGTAACCGGAACTGCCAAAGGTACCTTTGGTTCGGGCAGCGTAGCTTCAGGAGCCGGAGCAACCGTTTCCGGCGGATCGGGCAACATTGCGAGCGAAGAATATAGTACGGTCAGTGGCGGAGATGCAAATACTGCTTCCGCAGCGTGGAGCACCGTCAGCGGCGGATTCGAGAACACCGCTTCGGGCGACATGTCTACAATTTCAGGCGGCAATGTCAATTTTGCTCCGGGACAGTACGCAGCGGTCGGCGGCGGAGTTGCAAACAATGCTCAAGCGGATTATTCAACGGTCAGCGGCGGCAGCAACAATGAAGCTAACGGAATACGATCTACCGTTGGTGGCGGCGGAAACAACTCAGCGGACGGATATATCGCTAGCGTTTCAGGAGGCATGAACAATGCGGCAGGCGACTCCGGATCTTTTGTGGGCGGTGGGCTTCAGAACATCACACAACATTCCTACTCAACGATTGCCGGAGGGCGGCAGAATTCTACTGCGAGTCCGTACTCCACCGTCGGCGGGGGGTATAACAATCAAGCGACAGATAATTACGCATTTGTCGGGGGCGGTCGAAACAACACCGCAGAAGCGACGTTCGCCGTCATTGCCGGAGGAGACAGTAACCAGATTTGGTCCAACAACGCTTTCATCGGCGGCGGACAGAAAAATTATGCCAATGGAACGACGGCGGCTATCGCCGGAGGATCGAATAACGACGCTTTCGGGATCAATTCGACGGTCGGCGGCGGGCGATTCAACAAAGTCCGCGGTGACTACGCGATCATCGTTGGCGGCGGAGGCAACACGGCTTCAGACTCCAACAGCATTGATGCAAGCTCGTACAGCAGCATAGTCGGTGGCGGGTCGCGAAACCGACTGCAGAACGCACCCTATGGAGTGATTTCCGGAGGCAACAGTAATTCCATCCTGAATATGTTCTCCACAATCAGCGGCGGATTGAATAACGTCGCGGGTGGAAACACGTCAACGGTAGGCGGTGGAAATCTCAATCGCGCGCGCGGTGACTACAGTGTCATCGCGGGTGGCGGCGGTCCGGCAGGCAGCGATTCCAACAGCGCCACGGGGACAAATTCAACCATCAGCGGCGGCAAGGCAAACACATCCAGCGCAAGCGGTTCAACGGTGGGTGGAGGAGGCCGAAATCGGGCACGAGGAAATTATGCGGTGGTATCAGGCGGCGGCGGCGCAGCAGCAGTCGATTCAAACAGCGCCAGCGGAGAATGGTCCACGGTGAGCGGCGGTCACCGGAATTTTGCAAGTGACGAAAGCGCAACTGTCAGCGGCGGCGAAAACAATGCGGCAAGAGGTCTCTGCGCGACCGTCAGCGGCGGCAGATTTAATCGTGCGAGTGGCGCGTATGCCGTCATCGCCGGCGGAGGAACTTCATTACTTGCCGATTCCAGCAGCGCGTCCGGTCTTAACTCAACGATTAGTGGCGGCCGCAAGCACTCAGCAGCCGGAAGTTACTCCACCGTTAACGGCGGAAATGAGAACAACGCCAACGCGACCTATTCAGCAATCGGCGGAGGAGCAAACAATCTCGCTAATGGAACCGGAGCATCTGTCGGTGGTGGACGATACAATCAAGCCACGGGCAATTACTCGGTTGTCGGCGGCGGCGGCGGTATTTCAGCGGCGGACTCAAATGTCGCCAGCAGCTCGTACGGAACCGTTGGCGGCGGAACGCGCAACATCGTCAGCGATGTGGGCGGGACAGTCAGCGGCGGTGTACATAACATCACTCGCGGTGTCTATTCGGCCATCGGCGGTGGATACAGCAATGGCGCGCACGACACCGCAACCACCATCGGCGGCGGTTACAATAACTCCGTCTATGGAGACTTTTCGGTGGTCGCAGGCGGGGTGAATAATTCTGCCTTGAATGATTACGCCACGCTGTCCGGTGGTGAGAACAACGAGATAATCGGTTACCATTGCACGATCTCAGGCGGCGGCGATAATTCCGTCACCTTCAATTACGCGACTATTTCCGGCGGCCGCTACAATGGCGCATTCGCGAATTATGCCACAATAGGCGGAGGAATCTACAACTTCGTGCGCGCGCCTGGTGCAGTGGTCGCGGGTGGTGGAACCGGGGTGATTGCAGATTCAAACTGCGCCGATGCCTATCTCTCAGCGATCGGAGGTGGTTCGAGAAATTACATTTCAAACGGCGGATTGGACGGAACCATCGGCGGAGGATTAAACAACAGGGTAAGCGCACAGAGCGGCACGGTTTGTGGTGGATCCAATCATGTTGCCAGTGGGGAGTTCTCTACCGTAGCCGGGGGAAGCGGCAACACAGCTTCCGGAACCTATTCGATTGCATTCGGCGGTGCGGGCAACGTCGTCAGTGGCGATGCATCGGCGGTGACCGGACTCAACAATGCGATCACAAGTGACTACTCCTTTGCGGCAGGGAAAAACATATCTGTTTCCGGTATCGGCTCTGTCGGGCTGGGAGCGAATTTGACATGTTTCGGGGATAGCACGTTTGCTTGGTCGGATGGCAGCGGGCCAGACTTTACCGTTGGATTTGAAAATGCATTCTGCGTCAAGGCAAACGAGGGCGTCCGATTCTATACCACAGCCACGCACAGCGACAATATCGGCACACGTCTCGCCGCTGGCGGTTCATCATGGATTGGGCTGAGCGACTCCACGAAGAAAACCAATCGCGTGCCCGTAAACTCGAAAGACATCCTGCAGAAAGTTGCGGGCTTACCCATTGACCAGTGGAACTACAAACATCAAGCGGACGGCCCGCTGCATATGGGTCCCATGGCGCAGGATTTCTGGTCGGCCTTTCAACTCGGCTCTGACTCCCTCGGAATCGAAACCATGGATGCCGATGGAGTGCTGTTCGCCGCAGTCAAAGAATTGGCGAAGGAAGTCACGCAGCTCCGCGCCGAATTGCAATTGTTGCGTGCGGCAAATCAGGAATCTGTGAACATGAAGGGCGAATAGAGGCGGGAAGTAACTCGCATGGGCCGGATACTCCGTCTCGTCTGGCGGAAGTTCTGGGAAATTCAGCAAAGGGACAGGCCTACACGCCTGTCCCTTTCTTGTCTGCCTGGGCTCCTGGAAAGGCCGTACAAAAAAGCCCCCGTCGGACAGACGGGGGCGGTTAGACTAGACCGCATAGGCGGACCAATCTGCCTTGGAGAGGCGAAGCTAAACTCTTGCAAATGCAGCGTATGCGGGTACAAACGCAGGAGGGCGTAACCCGTCCGGCTCCGGGGTCGGGAGCGGTGGATACGCCCGGTCTAATTCTGCGTGATACAGTTTCAGGTCATGGTTGCCGACTATCCCCCAGACTGCGAGTAGCAGGTGGAAGACACCCAGCATTCCGAAGACCTCGCCGCCCACCACGAGTCCTGTGACTCCGGCTAAGGCGAGCAATGTGATCAAGCTGCGTTTCATGGTGATTTCCTCCTGTAGTGCTTAACAAATGGCAATGGACCTTCCTGTTCAGACTATCAATTGGCCAAGCCCCACTCTTCTTACCGTGGGTCAGAATCTGTTGACTTTCTAATGAATTACGTGTAAATTCATACATGATTACTCCGCAAACCACTGTCTCGCAAGGTGAATCCACGTGAGCACACCGAACGACCTGAACTGGAATGACCTACTGCTCCGTGCCAAGGCTGGAAATGACCGGGCTATGGACGAGCTTTTTCTGGCCCTGACTGTAAGATTGACACCCATCGTGCAATCTAGACTACGAGGATGGCCGACAGCCGCCCACGAGGATATCCTGCAAAATACCCTCTTAGTGGTGGCCGAAAAGATAGCCGATGTGAAAGAGAACCCCCATCACTTCGCGCTGGTCATTCTAAGGAATAAGATCGGTGATGCGCTCAGGCAGCGCGCCGGAAACCGGATGGAGACCTTGCAGGAAGAGCCATCGCGTGACGATGACCGCAGCAAGTGGCACCGGCTGGAATCCCAAAATCCCGATCCGCACGAAGAGATTGATCGCAAGGGGTTGACCGAGAAGATTCTTCAAGTCATTCCAAAGTTGTCCGCATTCTGTCAGTCGTTTTTCTTGGCGGCGTTGAATGGCAGGGACATCGGCGAAATCTGGGAGATGGCCCTCGGCACCGAACCCGAACTTAAACGAGCAACCTTTGACAAACGGATTTTCGATTGTCGTAAACGTCTCAAGCAGGAAGTGCGAGACTATCTGACACCATGAACACTTCAGCAAATCACTGCACCAACGAACTGATCGGCAATCTGCTGCCGCACTACGAACTGAACGTGCTGACTCCGCAAGAGCAGGACAAGTTCGAGACTCACCTGCTGGATTGCGAATTCTGCCGCAATGAATTTGAATCCATGCGCGTCGTGTTCAACACCATGAACGAGCGCAAGGATTGGTTTGCAAATGAACTGAAAGAGAGAGGAGCCATGTACACTGCATCCCCAACTCAAACCAACGAACGCCGTAGAGCGGCTCATTCCGCCGGCTGGTTCGAAAGATTACTCCAACCCAGAATCTGGGCACCGGCACTCGCCACGGGAGTTATTGTGCTGGTGATCGGAGTTCTGTGGAATGGCAAGACGGCTTCCTACAACGATTTGATTGCCTTCAACCTGCTGCCCTACAACGGAGAAATTCTCCGCGGCGGACCGGAAGCCGAGCAGGAATTTCAGGCGGCGATGAACGCCTACACCAAAGGCGATCTGAAAACCGCGCAGCCGCGTCTGTTGAAGGCGGTCGAGCTGGATCCCACTCACGGTACCGCCTGGCTCTATCTCGGAGTGACGGCCTACGTGCAGAAGGATGCGAAAGCCGCGATCCCCGCGCTGGAGAAAGCCAACTCACTGAACAGTGGTGAACTTCT
>CAZVXJ010000015.1:0-22275 GCA_964631675.1 uncultured Alphaproteobacteria bacterium | reverse complement strand
CGAGGAGCTCTTCGAGGTCGCGGAGACCGCGATCCCGAATCCCGCCCGGCCACCACCGGTGACCCCGCTCCACGTTATGGGGCGTTCATCGTCGAAGCCGCGCAATTTCGGGCGAAAAAGTCCGATCACAATCTTATTGCTCTGCATGATGAACTGCAGATTCGAATGCGACCATATTCCATTCGGTGCCGGAATCAGAATGAAGATGTGAAGATTCGGAGACAGCATATGAGGCAGCATCAAATCCCAAATCGGTGCGGAGTGGCACGGGTCCGGATATATCGGAGGCAGCGGATAGCAGGTTTCGGGAAAGAGCAACCCCAGCAGACTGTAGGGTTCCCAAACAAAATGAACAAATGAGAGATCATCGAGACTGCGCAATCCTCTCTCCGCCGAATCGAGCTTGGCATAGACATGATTCAAACTCAGTCCCTGATCGCGCGCACGATCAAACTCCGATTCGACATGAGCTCTGATTTGTTCGCTGTCTATTTGCGGGACGGAGTCCAGATCGGCTGGCCAGAGGTCGTAGCTGTCTTGACCATGCTGCTCCACAATATCCCGAACACGTCGCTGCTCGTACACCATGCGCCACCGAATCGCATCACAGAGAGCGGCCACACGCGCCTCAATGGAGCGAAACTCCGCCGGCATGATCCGCAAGGGTTCCTGGACAGGCTGAACGGCGAGACTCGAATTGCACAACAGGAGCATTAAGATGAAGGCGGCTCTGGGTTTCATTGTGAATACTCCTACCGCGTAACGTTGTTGGCGATGACTTGATAAAACCGGAGATTCAACTGGGCTGCAGCGCCCTCGTCGGCGAACGACGTATCCGACGTGGTCGCTACGAGTGAAGTTTGCCCCGGAGGAAAATTGGGAAATTCCGACGCATAGATTTCATAACATGCCGCACCGGGCACCTGATTCCAGTTCAGAAGAATATCGGTACCGGAGAAATTGATGACGAAGGCCTGCGGTCCGAGCGGTGGCAAAAGTGGACGAAACCGAATGGCCATCATATTCCGTACTGGAGGACATCCGCCATCGGAATAGACTTGAAGTGCCTGAGTACCGTCGCTATTCTCAATGCCGCAGGTGTAGTTCAAGAATGAAGGGGCATCGAGATAGTGACACACAATATCCCCATTCGAATGCAAGATGGCTTGAAAACTGATTCGTTCCCCATTCGCCAGGATATTCTGCCACTGTACGGTATAATGAGTCAGGTCCGGAGCAGCCTGATAGTAGATCTCTCCCGAGTAGTTATAGCAGAACTCCGACTCTGTCCAGAGTGGCGCAATCACGGAATTCGGCTCGGAAGTATTTGGCATGGGCTGGTGCGAACTTCCCAATGCATTGGGCTGAAAGGCAATGAAGCCATTGAGGGAAATCTTCAGCTGAGTTTGGTAGACTCCGCAGAACGGGAATGATATGGGCAGTGGCTGATAGTTGCATTGCGGACACGAGTCACTCCAGCTCGTTCCGGTTGTGCTAATATCTTCCCAGTTGAAAACGGGACCACCCGGATCATCAGAAGTCTGGTATTCATACGCCATCGCCAGTGATTGGCCGTCCGTTTCACAGGGTCCGCGCAGACCGGCTTCTATCATCATGTCCCCGGGCGGTGTAAACGCACTCCACGCGCCGCTGATGTACTCGTAGTAGACCCCCGGCGTGTCAACTGCGGCGTCGCATCCAACAGCCTCTATCCCACCCGGGGCGCAATGAGAAGCCAGGGACACGCCTGCATAAAATGCTGTGCCATTAACGGGAACCGGTGCCGAAGGAATTGCATACACGACCCAATTCTCTGCTGATCGCGTGGTCAATCCGGAGTCGGCCATGAGCACAGTGCCGGGAAGTCCACCGGGTCCGTCATTTCTGAATAGATACATTTTGATCGGATCTCGAAAACTGTCATAGGTGTTGGCGCCGAGGCGGACCTTGAGATATGTGACCGAATCGCCGGCTAATCGGCACGTCAGAAGCACAGTCTTGATGTGATTGCCATTGGCGAGAGCCGTATGAAAAGTCGGGGACGAGGAGTCAAATCGTTTCGTGATGGTAAAGGAATCATGCAACACTTTGAACGGCTTAACTGAGGTCGAACTTGCCGAACATGATCCATTATTGAGAGCTCTGACTCGCACAAAATCACCGCCGCAGACGTCTGTCGGAGTGAACACCATTGGCAGCGGATAGAGGTTGCATGTCGAAGCGTTGACAGGTACCTCAACAGTCTGCGTGTCCGTGCAGGTGGTCACCTCGAGAGTAATCGTATCGGCCTGCGGAAGCAGGTTGGTTAATTCGACCGAAATGTAGTTCAAGACATTCGTGTGATCAGGGAGTCCGTCTGATGGAGTAACCCGGATGTAGCCTACGTTGACGCATGGGCTGGCCACACACGGCGGATTCATTTCGACGGTCATGGAACCGGACCCGCGCGCATTATTGTATCCGCCTACTCGGATAAGATACCAGTTATCTTGGGTCGACGAAAAATTCAATTCGGACTGCAGCCCGCAAAAATCGTCGTTGCAGGCTATGGCAGTGGCTCCTGCCGGACACGTTCCACCTGAATCGGTATTGTAAATCGCAACTTTGGAGTCATAGTTACTGCCGCAGACCGAGACGCGTGTATTGCCTGTACACGGTGCCTGCCAGCGATACCAGACATCGGAGCCAACCTGCGTGTAGCTGAAAAAATTGCATGCTGCAGGTTCATCAGGACCATCCGTCGTGGCACCGCAGGTGGTATATCCCAGTGTGCCTGACGGAATCACCTGCGCATTCACGCAATCATTGTGCGGTGGCGGCGGATCAACGAATGAAATAGTCATCGTTCCGGTGCCCTGCGCTCCAGCCCATCCGCCGACCCGTATCATATAAAAACCAGGCGGGGCCGAAAAAACAACCTGAGAAGCCCCTCCAGCACCGCAGAAATCATCATCACACATCATCGACATGCCCGGTGAAGGACACTGACAATCCGGTGTTGGCCAGTAAACTGCAAGTTGGGTGTCAAAACCGCTTCCGCACAAACTAATTTGCACCGTTCGCGGACAGGGGACGGCAAAAACTTCGAAGCAATACCAGATATCCGATGGCACATCGCAAGGATATGGGTCATTCGGGCCATCGGTCGTCGCGCCGACATTGGAGAAACCTATGGTACCTGTGCCCACCGGAATCGCATTTGCACAGTGGTCGTTTGCCAGAGTGCATGCACTGTTGGGCTGCCGTGGTGTGCACCTGCGAAACCTGCCCGGCGAGAAGACAAACGTGGAGGCATGCCATTGTGACGAGTCCGGCTGCCACCACGGAGCAGTTGGATTGCATTTCTCGATCGAGTATCCCGCATTGGATGGCGAATAATCCGGATAATTTTGAACCAGGGAACCATCGATCAGAAGCCCGCCTGCACTGGCCGTGAAGAGAGCCAAATTGTCTCCCAAATTGTTGAGTCCCCAACCCAAATCGAACTCAGTGCAGACAATGGTTCCGGGAATTTCGGGAATGGATTGCTTTGCGAGCACGAGATACTCGCCGGGATGAATCAGCGTGCCGAACGGAATTTGAATAGTTCCTTCGCTGGGTGAAGGCGGCGGGTAGATGTTGCCATCGGTGAGCACCCAGCCTCCGATGCTGATGGTTCCCAGTGTTGTATTGTAGATTTCAACCCACTCCAGATCGGGGTTGGCACCTCCGCTCGTGTCATCGTACATGATTTCGGTGATGACAACGCTACCCGGCAGCTGCGCCTGAGCGAGTGAAAACGATCCGAGCAACACCGCAATGAGCAATCGTATCATGAGAATTCTCCCGATTGGCAGCCTGCCGCCAAAAACAGCGAAGCCTCGGGCGGAATCAGAGAGGTGAATCTCGATGCCGCAGCGAGGCTCGAAAATGTGGTCAGCCGGAAAATGAATCGTGGTGAGTTCACTTTCCAACTCCTTGATTTATAGTGTGATAATTGGTTGTTTGTGCGACAGATTGCGCACAAACGCGGTCACTTATTGTGTTACAGTCATGTTAAGGTCAAACTTCTCGAAAGTCAAGAGACACGGGGAATATAGTTCAGATTGTTGAGGGCTGGCGCCACTTGGTGCGGCATCTGACTGACTGCCGGTGGTCAATCGGGAATTCTGGTTATCGCACCTCAAGTCAAAATTGAAAAGTCAAGCAGCGCAATGATTTTCGGCAGAACCAGGTTCCCGTGGCATTCCTGAAGTCATTCCCGGCTGGGTTCGGCCGCTGTGTCCCGCCAACTGGAGGGAGTGCGCCGCTCAATTTTGAGAAAATTCTTAAAAGAGGTAAGAAACGCGAATTCTGGCAAACTCCAGGGGGGAACAAACGTAATCCCGCTCAGGGCCGGCCGGTTCCCCCCTTTCTTCAAGGAGTCATCTCATGGACAAGCGCTCACAGAGTATTTTTGCCGCACTTCTTTTCCTTTCTTTTCTGATGGTGGCCATCACTGCACCGCGCACGGGTGCGCAGGCACCTCAGGTTAGCTCCGGTCAGCCGGGAAACTTACAATCCTTCATTGGACCTGAGGAAAATAGTGGAGGGCGTGCACCTCGCGGCACACTGGATGTCGCACACGGCACCTGTTTGAATCCGCGTGTTATTCCGGTGGATTCGGGATTTGCAAGTTACTCCAACACCGATTCACTCGATGTGCCGGATAACCAAGACCCGGGCAGCTGCCCCGGCGCACCACGACGGGACGTCTTCTACGAATTCACACCGATCTTTTCTGGAAACTATGAATTCTTGCTCTGTGGCGGGAGTCCGCCGAGCAATCCACTTCAATTTCAGATCGATGAGGGCGGCTGCTGTCCCGGAGGATCACAAATTACGACCGAATGTTCCCCTGTGACACCTGCTGTCTTGAATCTCACGGGAGGCGTTGCCTACACGATTGAAGTGGGCAGCCAGCAGGATGGACTGCAGTTCGTCTACACATTTTCAATCACGCGCATTTATCCTGCTCCCTCAAACGACGACTGCGCTGGCGCAATTTTGGTCAGTATCCCATCGCAGACCTCGTCCAATAATCTCGGAGCAACGGACGACACCTCGCCAAACTGCGGCGAAACTCCTTCACCCATTGCAAACGGTGTTTGGTATCGCGTCGTCGGTACAGGAAATCGTCTATACGCCTCCACCTGCAACCCCGTAACGAACTTAGACACGAAGATTGCGATCTATCAAGGTCCGTGCGGTTCGCTTGCCTGTCGCGGTGATGATGACGACGATCCGGGCTGCGCTTCAGGAGCAACTCTCTCGACGATCGAATGGAATTCTTCCGCGGGTGTAACCTACTACATCCTCGTTGCGGGAAGCACAGAAGGGAACTTTCGGTTGGATATTTCGGAATGGGGACGATGCTGTTACAACAGCGGGGCAAACTGTCTGAACACTGATCCGCAGACATGCGCGTCGGGATTCAGCGGTCAATGGACGGGCTCCACATTGTGCGAAGTGTCACTCTGCCCGCTGCCTTGCACGCCTGACTTCACGCTGAACGCTCCTGGAACCGTCTCCGGCAACACGTGCGGCGCAGGAAATGACTGCATCTTTCGCTCCACACCGGACCAAGTGATTCAGATAAACTTTCCTACTGCCGGCAGTTGGACGATCTCACTGTGCGGAGTTACCCCGATATGGGACAGCGTTATTCTACTGACTACTGAGTGCTGCGGCGGCACGACCATCGAAGCCGATGATGATGATTGCGGCGGTTTCAACTTTTCGAGAATACCCTGTGAGAATCTTGCTGCAGGCACTTACTACCTTGCAGTAGAGGGATTCAGCGGGACTACGTGCGGTGCGTACACGGTGGATGTCGCACGGTGCGGGAGGTGCTGCGCGGACAACGGTACGTGCGCCAATGGAACTCAGGCAGACTGTGATGCCAGCGGTGGCTACTGGACTCCCGGTGACTGCGCGAGTGGTGCGTGCATCGGACGCTGCTGCTATGGAGCAAACCTGTGCGCAGACAATACCAAGAGTGCCTGCGATGGTCTCGGAGGGACTTGGACCAATGACGAGACCTGTGCGAGTGGATGCCCAGAACCAACGGGCCGGTGCTGCTATGGTGCGGGAATGTGTGCGGATAACACGCCTCCAGAGTGCATCGCACTCGGCGGGACATGGTCAGCCGCGACAACATGCGCCTCTGTGCCGTGCCCGGCTCCCATCACCGATGAAATCGTAGGCGGTATGCTCAACTCTTCCATGCTAATGCCAAATATCGTTGATGTCGAACCCTTGTTAATTCAATGGAACCGTCAACATGTGTACTACACGTCTGGGCCCGTCGGCGGGGTGGTCGGCATGGTCGAGTACTTGACACCATCGGGGACGTCGATTGTCGGCATGCGAGGCGGCATTGCCTCGGGTGTGTTTGATCCCGTGCTTCAGATCGTTTGGCCTGTAACCATGGCTTACACAGACAACCATGTTTATGGATTAATCGGCCCGCTGGCCGGGACCGGAACATCCGTTGAGTTCATTTCCGCAGGCGGCCCAATCACAAATGCGCGCGGCGCCATTGCATCCCAAACTGGAATCACAGGCTCCACTGTTTTGCCCCACAGTGTGCTGTGGACCGATTCGAAACTCCTTTCTTTGACCGGTCCACTTGGGGGAATCACCACAGTGCATGAGTACCTTACGCCTGGCGGAGTCTCGGTGTCCGGAGTACGGGGCGCAATTCCGGCCTGGGTCGTGCTTCCGAACGGCAATACTGAGTTCTTCACAATTGCTTGGACTGATCAAAGCATCTACGCTGTCATCGGCCCCGTCGGAGGAGTCTCTATATTGATAGAGTATCCAAGTCCGGCTGGAGGCGGTTCCATCGCAGGTACCGTCGGGATACTCAACACTACGGTTACGATTAGCCCGACTGTAGTCACGCCAATCAGGGTTGCATGGACTAATAGTGGCGTGTTCGCGCTCATTGGCCCGATGGGCGGAGTGGCAGGCAGCGTTGAGTATCTCGGCCCGTCGGGAGTGAGTATAACGGGTGTCGAAGGGGCTTGCATTCACAATCCAGGCGCAGGATTGGCGGATGTGACTGTCGTATGGAACAGCCTGGGTGTTTTGGCATTAGACGGCCCAATAGGCGGTGCTACCAGTTCATTCGAGTACTTATCCCCCGGAGGTACTTCGCTAAGTGGCATAAGCGGAATAGTCGCGACCGTCGTATCAATTCCTGGTGGCGCGAGTAACATCTTGGTTGCATGGGATGCCAATCATGTGTGGGATCTGTTCGGGCCCGTGGCTGGTGTTACTTCGAGTGTCGAGCACATGTCAGCAATGGGAACTTCAATTGGCGGAGTGCGGGGTGTCGTTACCAAAAACCAACTGCTGCCCGGCGGCCTGGAACCTGTGCGCATCGCATGGACATCCGCTAATGTAATCTCGTTGCTGGGTCCAATCGGGGGCGTAACGTCAACGCTCGAATATACGACTTCTACCGGAGCATCACTGATCAATGTTGAAGGTGTCATCGTATCTCAGACCAATCCGAACCCTCCCTTCTTGCCGGACGAAGACCTTGCAATTGCGTGGTCGCCGACAGGAGTCTATGGCTTACTCGGCCCCGTGGCTGGAATTGCAGCGGCGGTGGAATTTCCGACGCCAATGGGCGGGCAGCCGATTACTGCAGCAAGAGGCGCTGTGCAAAGTACAGTCATGCTACCGCTTCTTCCGCCCACCTTTTTCCCCGTACCATATACTGCATTGCGCTCTGAGGGCCATTCCTATGCGTTGCTTGGTCCAGTGGGCGGAATTGTGAGCTCCATCGAGTATTTTGCAAGCGGAGGAGTACCTCTTGCGACCGGCGCTTCCAACATTGAGTCGGTAGTGTCGTATGGCTCTGGAGGCCCTGGAGCCGGGCGTACGGGCACACCCTCGTTTGCCTGTCCGTTCGTGGCAACCCCTTTCGGAGCAATAACAGATAACCCAATTGCAATCAGCCCTGGCGCAACGGTGATTGCCTCGCGAGGTGCATCAGCACACTTAGGAATTCCATCTGGCTCGGTCGTTGGAACTTTCAACTTTGCGACAACGCCTACTATTTCATACGAGACTGGAGGCATGGTAATGCTGGGTGACATCGGTTCGTCTATCCCATTGCCGGCACCAACTTCTCTAGCGATTCAAGCTATTCCCGGAAGTCCGCTGTTGACTCCCCAACTGTCGCTGACTTGGGAGGCGGTTCCTGGCGCGGCAAGTTACAACCTGTACTGGTCCGATGACGGAATCACGTTCACGCTATCAGGATTTTCGTCGGTCACGAATCAGATCATCATTCCGCTGCCAGCTTCAGACAAGAAGTTTTTCTATGTGACTGCGGTGCAGTGACACTTTATTGCGAACCGGCGATTCTGATTCTCAATCAGCATCAGCTGCATATATCCCGGGCCGCCAAATGGCGGCCCGGACTCTTTTTGTGGGTTTCAGGCCAAACCTTGCTTTTTCACTTCGGATGAGCTATTTTTGGAGTGAGATGCGAAAAGACCACTTATGCAAAGTCTGAAGTTCGCTTTAACTATTGTTATTGTTTTGTTTGCTACTGCGCCAACGCATGCAGCGAAGCCGTGGCAGAGGCTGCTCTTGCGCTCCGACAGCCTGTTCTCGGCAAATCAGGGGGATTCCGCACGAGTGGCTGCGGAATCCGCGCTTCGACTCACCGTGCGAAAATACGGGGCCGAAGACAGCAGTGCTGCATCTTGCTGGCATCGCATCGGCATGTGCTATCGCTGGCGAAGCGATCTTGCGGCGGCGGATTCCTGTCTACTTCGCGCACTCGAAATTCGCGAGCGAACATGCGGACCAGAGGACCCGCGCACGGGAGCGACGCTTGACGAGCTTGCCCGAGTTTACAAACTTCAGAACCAACGGGATAAGTCGGAGATTTTTTATCGACGCGCACTGAGAATTCGTGAGGAGTACTATGGAGTTTACAGCGACCAGGTCGTGCGCACGCTGGAGCAGTTCGGCGAACTCCTGCAATTGAAAGGGCTCGCGGAGGAGGCAATTACAAAATTCCGGCAGGTAGCCGCAAGCTACGAGTCGAATCCGCGGCCGCTCGGCACAGCGTTCGGCAGATGCTACGATTTTCTGGGCTTTTTGTATCGCGACCGGGGCCAATTTGTCGAAGCGGCTGAATGCCATCGTAAGTCATACGATTACTACACGCGATTCGCGCCCGAAAATGTGGCAGTCAGAGCCAATTGTCTGAATAGTTTGTCTCAGCTTTACAATCTCTATGGGCGGTATGACCAGGGTGAAAGCTGTGCTCGTCAAGCACTCGACATGCTCGCCACAATTCCTCCGAGCGCTCATGTGCATCCGCCGATGGTGGCGACCAATCTGGGGAACGCGCTGATTCAGCTCGGCAAGTACGATGAGGCGATGGAAGTTTATCAGAGGCAAATTGAGTCACATCCAGACATGTATTACCGCTGGATGGCGCTCTTGCTGAACGGACAGGCACAGGTGTGTGAGCAGCGAGGTCAATTTGAAGAAGCGCTGAACTATCATCGGCAATCGGTGGCTGTGTTAGAAGAACATCCAGAGACCGCATCGGCCACAATCGATCTCATGAACGAGCTGACCGAATTCTGTCTACAGCATGAGTTCTACATGGATGCCACAGAGACCGCAAATCGCGCGCTGAAAATGGGCGGCGAGGACTTGACGAGATGGTATCCGCGGAGTGCTGAATGTATCCTGCAGTTGGCGGAGCTGCACCTAATTGAGCATCGCATCACTGAAGCCGAATCCCTGCTGGTGATCGTAAAGCCCGTACAGGATTCCGCAGTCGCCAAGAGCCATCCGCGTCACGCAGAGTTTGTCGCGAAACGCGCCGAGCTGGAATCTAAGCTGGGCAAGGCTGAAATCGCTGCCGCGACTGCCGGTGAAGCACTGCGGGCCGCACGCAGTGCATACGGAGAGACGCACCCGGATCTGGCTTTCTTCCTGCAGATCTGTTCCGGGATTGAGGCGGGGCGCTCACATGATAAGGAAGCGATTGCATTTGCGCGGGAAGCTTTTGAACTGCGATTCGCGGCCTTCCTTGACGGCGTGAAAGTTCTGCCAGAGCCGGACGCGCTGACCTTTGGAAACCGGTTCAGGGAGTCCACATCGCACTATTTGTCCGTGCTGTTTGGAGCACTTGCGGTTGAACCCGGCCTTGCAAATGAAATCGCGCGCGTTGCGTTTTCCGCAAAGGCCAGAGTCACGGATGAGTTCATCGCCAGATACCGGATCACTCACTCTGCACCCGACTCGGTAACGGCTGCCCTATGGGAATCGCTGCGCACCGCACAGTTCCAGTTGGCCAGTTTGACGGTGCGAGCTCATGCCGAAGCAGACCTGGAAAAATACCGCCGTGAACTTGAATCGGCAAGGCAGCGCTGCCATCAATTTGAGGCGGAGCTCGGAATTCGGAGTCAGGCATTTCGTGACGAGGAAAAGCACCGCGATCTTCAAGTTGGTGACATAGTTGCTCATTTACCGGATTCGTGCGCACTGGTGGAATACGTCTGTTTCAAGCATACCGCAATAAATGAGCGCGCTGAGGAGCGATATGCCGCTGTAGTGCTCACCCCTGATCGCCAGATTCGATGCGTGAATTTGGGATCCGTCAGCACGATAGATAGCGCAGTAGCACTCTATCGCAGTCAACTTCAGCAGTTTGAGAATCTGAACCCGCGGCGCTATCAACGGTATGCCAAGCGACTCTATGATCTCGTGTGGAAACCGGTCGCTCCATCGTTGGGCAAAGCAAATCTCGTTTTCATTTCGCCTGATGGAATGCTCAATCTGGTGTCCTTTGCCGGACTTCCTGAGTCGGATGCACATTACCTGATCGAGCGTTTTGCCGTTCACTACCTTGCGTCAGCGCGCGATCTAATCCCGAATCTGGACTCCAGTGAGGCACAATCGAGTCTGGTCATTTTTGCGGATCCGGATTATGATGCATCGGTCGAGGTCAGGATTCAGGATCGCGAAATGGCCATTTCTCATGTCAAGGGACAGCCTGCCATAGTCCCGATGGATATTCTTGCGCTCCGTTCGAGATTTTCAGATTTGCCGTTAGAGCGACTGCCTTGGACCAAGCTCGAGGCCGATTGGGTTCGTGAGAAGTGGCATCAAACAACTAGTGATAGCATCGTTGCACGCTATGGAAGTCTTGCGAGTGAAGACGAATTCAAGGCTTGTGCCAACGGGTGCAGAGTCTTGTATCTCGCTACTCATGGATTTGGAGCGAAAACACCAGTATTGAATCAGGCGAATGCCCAAGTAATTGGCGAGTCAACGGCAATGATGAGCAAGACAGGCGGGCTGTATTTTGCGGGCGCAAATCTTCTCGGTGCGGGATGCGATTCCGCTGGATTGGAGGATGGAGTATTGTTGATGGAAGAGATAGCCGCATTGGACTTGCGGGGAACGGAACTCGTGATACTCTCTGCCTGTGAATCCGGCTTGGGAAATGTGTTTACCGGTGAGGGCATGTTTGCCCTGCGGCGCGCGTTTCAGATTGCAGGGGCGCATACAGTCGTAAGCACACTCTGGCAGGTTGATGACCAATCAACGGCGGAACTGATAGTCAGCATGTTTTCACAGAAACGGGAGAATATTGCTCAAGCACTGCGAGATGCTGCTCTTTTGCGGATTGACGGATTGCGCCGGGCGAAAAAGGATGATCATCCCTATTTTTGGGCAGGTCTTTTTGCGATGGGTGGCTGGTATAGTACGCGGATGAACTAAAGTACAATTCAAAATCCCACTGCACCAGTATGAGATCATTTGACCGGGAAGTTGCGCACCGAGAACTGCTTGAGTTGGCCAAACGTGGCGACGAGGAGGCCATGAACACTCTGTGTGCGTATCTGCGAACATTACTCTGGCCGATTCTTTGTTCCAGGCTGTCCGGCCGGCCGCGCGAGGATCGGGAGGATGTGCTGCAGGCCACGCTACTCACATTCTGTGAACGGCTGCCGGAAATCCGCGACTCAGCGCTCAGCTACGCCTATGTAATCATGCGAAACAAAATTGGAAATCTGCTCCAGCGTGACCAAAAGGCTCGGAGTGCGGCGGCAGGTAGATTCAACGCGTCCTCGAACAAAAAGGGGATGCGTCTGGACGACGCTGCAGCCGGTCATGACTCCGATCCGGCCAATCGGACATTGGTCCTTGAGCAGGCTGAACGTCTCATGAGCGCGATGAGTTCTTTGCAGTCTTTTTGCCGCATAATTTTCTCCGGGCTGCTTTCAGGCCGGTCATTGAAGGAGATTTGGGAGGATATTAGTCAAGTCGACCCGAAATTGAAGCGCGGCACTTTTGACAAACGCGTGTTTGCATGCCGGAGAAAGCTACGCTCGGTGATCGGCGGGGAGTTCCAGTGAGCGAACGAGGAGATGCTTTGCAGTGCACGGACCCGTCTCTTGGCTTTTTGCTTTCGGCATACGAACTCGGCGGACTGAGCACCGAAGATGAGGAGAGATTCGAACAGCACCTTGAGACGTGCAAGCATTGCCGGGCCGAATTGGATGCGATGATCCCGATACTCGCGAAAATCGCAGCAAGTCAGACGCAACTCGTTGAGCAGCTGCGCGCGAAGGGTATTGATTACGATTTGGAATTGAGTCAATACCGCAGATTGGAAGTTCCATCGGCCCCGGCCATTCATAAGCACCGCCGCGTTCCGGAAATGCATTCCAGGCGGGCGCGATTACTCTGGCCCGGATTTGCAGCGGCGGTGTTTGTAATGATGTTCACTTTCACGCACTTTATACCAAGTGTCAATCATCACTTGCAGAGTAACCCGACACCGCTGACCATCCGTCCTGAATCAACAGTTGATTCCGCCGTTCAGAGAGGGCACGATTCGGTTGCCGCACACAACGGCAATGCGCCGCTACTTGCTGTGGTTACTGCAAAGCCACTGCCATACTTTTCGGTGTCCGCCCGGGGCCGGAATACAGATGAACAGACTGAACTCTTCAGGCAGACAATGCTTTCCTATCAGCAAAGCGACTACTCGGGCGCAAGGAAGGCTTTGTCCACGTATGCAAAGCGCTATCCTCAGGATTCTCGCGGCTGGTTATACCTGGGAGTCGCCGAATACTTGATGGGGCATTACGACGCAGCGGTGTCGCACCTTGAAACTGCAAGGAGTGTTAGCACTGAAAATATCGAACCGGCAAACTGGTATCTGGCAAACACGCTCGTCGCAGTTGGACGAGTAGATTCATCTGTCATCCTGCTCGGGGATATTTCCAGGTCATCCGGTGACTATGCGCCGGATGCAGAGAAACTGCTTCGAGAAATCGAGGCTGTTCGATCTTCTGCTAACCGGTGATTGCAATTGCTACCTGGGCGGTTTGGCGACCCTTAACCGCAATGGGAGCTTATAGATTGCATCGCGTACACAAAGCAGCCCGCAGACCAAAGCCTGCGGGCTGTTTATTGGTCTTCGATACATGAACCACGGTTATTTTAGCAGCAACAGCTTGCTTGCCCAACGATTCGGTCCGGCATCGACCGACAGAAAGTACAATCCGCTTGCCTGAGATGCTGCGTCCCACGAGAACGAATGTACTCCGGCGCCAAAGGATCCATGGGCAATTGTAGTCGCAAGCCTTCCTGTCACGTCATACACACGAATATCCACCACAGACTCCTGCGGCAACTCCAGCAGAAACTCCGTGCGTGCATTGAATGGATTGGGGACCGGCGGACCGAGTGCAAAGACTCTCGGGGCGATGGCAGCCCCATCGTTCGCGTCGACCGTCGCGTCAACACGGACATGATTGCTGGTGTCGCTCGTACCGCCATCATAAATGGCTCGCAAATAGTAGTCAAACACGGCGATAGCCGGTATGGCTTCTGTGAAGGCAGTGTCCGTGGTTCGTCCGACTTCTGCATTGTCCCTGAACACAGCATACTCAGTCAGTTCGTCCAGTGAGCCGCTGCTCTCAGGAGGATTCCATTGCAGTCGCACTGAATCGAGCGAAATCGCGCCGGCGAGATTTCGCGGTGGGTCAAGCCTCCAGACTTCAACACTGAGTAGACTCATGGAATCGGCGGATATACGAATCGTACCGGAAAAAGTTTCGTATCTGGGCAGGACGAATTCCACATTGCGATTACCGGAGAAGATGCTGTCGAGCACGAATCCGCCGTTTGTCTGCGCATTCACGACGGAACACGAAACACGGATCGTGGCCGCGCTGTAATCTGCGAGAGCCGGATGGCCGATCACACTGCCGCTGAGACTCCCATAGGTTCGCGGCTGCGTGCGCGTCGTGAACAAAATCGCAGCCCCCGGGCGAATGTCCCATGTGCGCGTATTGTGCTGCCCGCCCCATAGCAGTTCAAGACCAAGCGTTTCGGAGTGATTCTCAATACCCACCGTACTGGAGTTCAGCACATCCATGCGCTCATAGAGAAGCAGGATTTCCGAGTCGCCGAGCGGCGTGATCCAATGTTGCGAATCATAGATATGGACTTGTGCGGTAAACTTTGAGGCGGGCGCCTGCGAATAGCTCAAATTCAAATACTCAACAATCAGCCTGCAGTTCGATTCGTCATACCACCAGCAAATCTCACTTGAATCCTGCGTCCATTGCAAGTTGTCCCAGAATAGTGCAATCATTGCAGACGGCCCTGCGAACGATGGGATTCCGGAATTGAAGAAAGAGTGATCGTGACTGACCCCTGCGGCCAGCCATCCGTTCTCGTTGATCGTGAGCGAGTCGTAGCTAATCCCATAGTAGCGGAATGGAAAGGGCATCGCAACAAAGGCTGAAGAATCGCGCGCTTCCAGTGACACTTCGATGCCAGGACCTTCGCGAGCCGGAGCAATTTCGACCCAATCAAATGCAGGTGGAATGCCGTTGTCCCAGCGGTCATAGGCGTGATAGCCAAAACCGTCCGGCCCCTGCGGAATACACAGCGTGCCGCCAAAATGCACCGCGAGATCAGTTATTCCGGCCGTGGGGACGGTGACCAGCGTGTCCCTTGTCACTGAGAGAAATGTGAATCGCACCAGATACGTTGAATCACCGGGAACCAGTACCGAGAATTCTCCGCTTGCGTTGGCAGTCACCGGAGGGAGCGGCGCATCAGTGAATGAAAGGATGGCGCCTGCGGCCGCCACGTTCTCGCCCACGCGCACTGTTCCGTGCAGTGTCCCCTGCGGAAACGGGTTCAATTCCACATCGTGAACGAGACTATCCGCGACAGGAACAAACAGTGGTTCGCTTGCGCTCTCATAACCATAGGCGGAAACGACGACCGTCCACGTGCAGTCTGCCGGCAATGAGAGTCTGTAATGACCGTCTTCATCGGTTCGACGCATTCGCGTTCCTGCAGTGACTTCCGCGAGATGAATCGGATTCCCGGAGTTGGCGTCGGTGATGCGCCCGTAGAGAATTCCGCGGTTCGACATGATTTCCACCACAGCCTCATAGGCATTAATGAAGCCGAAACCATAAGTGTTTTCTTCTCCTCCCGGTCCGAAATCTTCAGCCGTCCGCATGAGAACGGATTTGATCTCCCTCACGTCGGCGTTGGGATTCGCTTCTCGCATCAGTGCGACAACTCCGGCCACATGCGGTCCAGCCATAGATGTACCGCTGAGTCTGCCATAGCTCACATTCGGAAAAGCAGAATAGACGTCCACTCCCGGTGCGCAGACTTCTGGTTTGATCGCATTGAGGGGTTCGCAATCCGACGGACCGCGGCTGGAAAAGACCGGAGCAGAGTAAGGCGGGACGGTATCCGCATCGGCATCCACGGCTCCGACCGCGAACACGGTTACAGAGTCTATTTGAATTGTCGCAGGGCTACGGAGCGTGCGCGCATTGGGTCCCTCATTTCCTGCCGAGAATACGACCACCACTCCGGCGGCCTCGCAATTTAGAATGGCGTTGTTCCAGAGCTGAAAGCAATCCTGGTAGCCGTTGAAACGTCCATCCACTCCCCAGGAATTTTGTACGACATCCGGTACATCGTCAATGGTGGCACTGTTGCCATCGGGATCGCTCATCCACTCAAAGGAAGCGAGGATATCATTGTTGAACGCATTTCCTCCGGCCTGTCCAATCGCATTGGAGGCAATCCAGCGTGCACCGGGTGCCACGCCAATAGAGTCGTTGCTCACGGTGGAGTTTCCGCAGATTGTTCCCATAACGTGCGTGCCATGGCCCTCGTCGTCTTCCGGAAATTGTGAAACTCCCACTGCCGGCAGCCAGCATTCAATCGCAGGAGCGAACAGCCCGCGCCACCTTGCTGCCAGTGCCGGGTGTCCGCCATCGACTCCGGTGTCAATATTTCCCACCAAGCGCCCTGCACCGGTGATGCCCAATTCATTCCAGACTCTTTTTGCTCCGATAGCCCGAATTCCGGTTGGTACACCGTGATTCTCGTCCAGACTTCGCGATACTTGACCGGCTCGCGGCTCAATTAATCTTGCTCGAAAATTCAGATCCACCCACTGCACATCGTCACGCGAAGCGAGTGTTTGAATTGCGCTTCGATTTCCCGCAACGACTACGGCATTCACAATCCAATAGGCGGTATATCCGCTCACCGCGCCATGTTGTACGAGAGAGTCCAATTGCTTGAGAATCGGAGCTTGCGCGACATCGGCGACCATTCGCAACTCATCGATGACGGTGCGGTGCCGCACTGCACGCGTGGCACCCTGCATCCGCAGCAAAGCATCCATCGCCTTGATATCGGATTGTGCATAAAAGTATACAATTGCGCTGACGTGCTCGTTTGTATCCACCTGCTCAAGTTGAGTTTCAAGTTCCGCGCTCATTCGCACAGAGGCTTGTCCCCCGCTTGAAAACGAGAGGCATAGTACAAAAATCAACCAGTTGCTTGCAGTGAATTTTAACATGAGATTTGTCCGTGTCCGGCCCGTGATGTGCCAGGCATATTCGCGATTGCACACCGATAAAGCCAACTTTAAGGTACGGCATACACTTGCTTTATGCAAGTCCAACCACACGATTAGTGGGAAAATCCTGTTCTCAGAAGAAAAGTGGTAAGTGTAACTTCTTTATATGTTTGACCGCGTGCATGTTTATGCACTGTTTGCATAATTGTCTCGCAGCGAGGGGCACAGCAGTATTATAGCCCGCTTGACTGCATTTTTGATTGAGCCTATATTAAGTCACTACGCTTTACTTTCGTCTTTTCTGCAGAATTTCCTGTAGTTATCTATAGATCAAGGAGCATCCTGATGAATGGATTTCGCAATCTTTTGGCCTCCCTGCTGTTAATTGGACTAACCACGTCCGTTTTAGCAATCAACTTGAGCGAGAGCTTCAACGACACGTTTTTCCCTCCGGTAAGTTGGCAGAGTCTCGAAACCGGTGACGGCACAAATATCTGGCATCGGGCAAGCGGTTTTCTTCATGCCTATGACAGTGTTGGCAGTGCGCAGATTTCCGAAGAGGATGTTGCGGGCACGGCACAGCGCTGGTTGATCAGTCCCAAGCTGCACATCAACAACCTCACAGATTCTTTGACTTTCTGGGCAAAAGCGACTGCACCGATGGTCTTGGACAATGATTCACTTTTTGTGCTGCTCAGCACGACCGATTCTGCCACCGGCAGTTTTACGACCGAGATTGCGCATTTCAAATGCGGTTCGGGTGGAGCCATTCTGGACTCATGGGCGCGTCGCGCGTACGCTCTGGATGCCTACTTGAATCAAGACGTATACATTGCGTTCGTCCATCGCGACGAGGGTAATGGTGGAAACGAAGTGAACCTTGACTGGATAGGTGGACCTGAACTTCTGGCTGCTCCGGATCGTGCGGCGCTTCCGACTCCCGCCGACCTTGCCGTGGGTGTGTTGGCGTTTTCCAATCTCTCATGGACAAACGGCGACGGTACATCGACGATTGATCTGTATTTGGCGCAAACGGTGGACTCGATTAACAATAACGAGGCGATTGCCCGCAAGATAACCAACCAGAATGTGAGTTCATACGACCCGCCCGACCTTCTGACTGCAAATCAGCAGTTTTTCTGGAAAATCGTAACGCGGAACGCGTATGGTGACACACAAGGACCGGTCTGGAGTTTTACTGTTTCCGGACCTCCCTTAAACGGGGACTATGATATCGGCGGCGGCGCAAACCACTATGCTACATTTACGGCCGCTCACAACGCACTGTATGGCAATGGAGTCGCAGGACCGGTGATCTTTCACGTCTATGGCACCGACTACGAAGAGCGGCTTGATTTTGTGGGTGCGATTCCCGGAGCCAGCGCAACAAATCGTGTGACCTTTACCGATCAATCCGGCACGGCGCGCATTCTGGACTCCACGGCCACGACATCGAGCGTACCCGTTGTGCAGCTGAACGGCGCGGACTATCTCACCTTTGATGGTATTGATATTTGGGCCAGCGGTGAGACCGACATCTGCGTAACGCTGCTGGGTGGTTCGACCGACAATATTTTCCGCGACGCGGACTATACGTCGCACTCGGCCTCGACGGTCTCTCATTCCGTGCGCATGCTGGGACTGGGAAACAACAATAACTTGTTCCACAACCTGAATTGCTCGCAAGGAAATACGGGCTTCAACCTGACGGCTGTCTCCGATGCGGGCTCCAGTGGCAATATAGTAGAGCAGTGCACGATATCCCTGGTCAAGATCGGCATCTCGATCAGCCATCAGGCGAATCTGCATATCCGCTACAATGACATTCAGCTCAATTGGACCGCCTCGTCCGATGCTCGCTTTGGCCTTGATGTAACCAGCAACTTTGGCGCAAACAGCTCGGTGGATTTTTACGGCAACAAAGTGCACAACTTGTTATCTTCGAGTGCGTCGGGATCCGGCATGGTCCGTCAGAGCGGCGTCGCCGGTTCGACAGTGCGGGTGTACAACAATTTCCTGTGGGATCTTACCATCACTGGAACTGGACAGATTCGCGGTGTCAATCCGAATGGACCCGGCAACATCGACATTTACAACAATTCGTTCCGGCTGAACGATGTGACATCAACGGGAACGCAGGCCTGTATCTATATCTCAGCAAGCACGCCGGTTGAGCGGATCAAGAACAACATATTTTACAACGCAGAGACCACCGCACTAAGCCGGGCGATTTTTGGCAGTTCCGCGACGAACATTCCAAACGAACTGGATTATAACGTCTACTACAATAGCGGCGGAGCGGCTTATCAGGTGTATGACGCCGGCGCGTCAGACTTTGTCACGCTTGCGAATCTCATTACGGGTACAACCTTCGAGGATGCAGGATTGGAGGGCAATCCCGGCTACTTCAGTTCGACCAACCTGCATATCAATCCTTTGAACAATTTCGTGAGCAATAATGGGCTATCGCTCGCTCTGGTCACTCACGACATCGACAATAATGTGCGCGGCGGAATTCCTGATCGCGGGGCGGACGAGTTCGATGCCATCGCACCTCCCAATGACTACGCCGTCCTGAGTTTTGTCGGAGCACTGCCGCTTTATCCCGAATTCTCTGCCGTTCCAGTTAATGTCCGACTCCAGAATCGCGGCAGCGCCGCTCAAACCAACGTGCCGGTTCGCCTCTTTTACGACGGAGCACAGGTGGCGGAGTTGCTCGTATCATTGGCAGTGGATGAAATTGACACAATTCAATTCACTTGGAACACGGGCGTTTCTGCGCCGGACACCAATGCACTCGAAGCGCAGTCATTTCTGACCGGAGACTCGGATCCGACTAACGACAGCGCTTTTGTCAATGCTCGCATCGTCGGTCAGCCGCTCACGGGTCAATATGATCTCGGCGGCGGAGATAACAATTTTGCCACGTTCACTTCCGCGGCAACGGATCTTGTGCTGCGCGGAATCAGCGGTGCTGTGACCTTTAATGTGTATGCCAACACGTACAACGAGAGTTTCACGCTTCCTGCCATCCAGGGTGCATCAGCGACGAATACCATTACATTCCGCCAGCAGGGAGCACTCGCCACGCCGCCGGAGATTGTCTCCGCGACCACTCCGGCAGTTTCGCTGAATGGCGCAGATTACGTGACCTTTGACAATATCGACATCAGTCTCACGGTGACGGGACGCGTGGTCCAAATTACAAACAACGCTGACTTTAACACAATAAAGAACTGCACACTAACCGGTGCGACGGTTGCAACGACCACCAACCATGGTGTCTCCATCATAGGGGGCGGCAATGACGGCAATCTGATCCAGAACGTCACGATCAGCGGTGCGCACTTCGGTGTGCGCATGGCCGGCGTGTCGGGTTCCCGCGATGTGGGCAATGAAGTCGACAGCTGCACGGTGCTGGAGGGCCGTTACGCGGTAAGCATGTCCTTCCAGAATGGAGGCCGGGTCCACGACTGCAATCTCCAGCCGGGCTGGGCCACCGCCGCGACAGAGGTGTCTGGTGTGTATGATTCTACGCACGCAAGCGGCGACACAACGTTTGCATACAACAACCGCATACACAATATCCGCACATCGTCAATCTCGAACGGTATTCAGGCAAACACATCTGCCAATGGCCGTCTGATTGCTTACAACAATTTCATCTCGGACTTCCAGGTAACAGGCACGGGTGCGCTTTACGGATTGCGAACAGCCGGAGGAAACAGTGAATTCTACTACAACAGTGTTCGCATCAACGATGTTGGCACGACCGGCAACATCTACGCATTCTACCTGACCGGCGCTTCCAACAGTGCGACTGGATTCAACAACGTGCTGCAAGTTGACGAGAGCAACGAAGAGTGCTGGTCCATTTATCGCGCCAGCGGTTCGCTCTCCAGCGATAACAACGCCGTTTATGGCACCGGTTCACTCTACAACGCCGGGTTTGACGGGGCTAATTTCCCGACGATCGACGACTGGTACGGTTCAACTGGCCGTGACGGCAGTTCGGTTCAGGGGGAGCCGGGATTTCTTGACAATACCAACCTGCACATTTCTCCGACATTTGGCTTGCTGAATGCCGGTGGAATTGCCACGGCACTGGTCAGTACGGATATCGACGGACAAACGCGCGGGAATCCGCCGGACATCGGTGCAGACGAGTATGCCTACAACGCACTTGCACACGACTTCAGTGTGAATATGCTGATAGACGTAAATGCGAACTATCCGGCGGGGCTACTCACGAACATCGAAGCGGAAGTTCAAAATTTCGGGACGTCGGCTGAAACCGCCGTTCCCATTCGGCTTTTTTACAACGGGGTACAGCAGTCTGAATTTCTTTTGGGGCTTCTTCCTGGTGTCGTCGTAAACGTTTCGCTACCCTGGACACCGCCGACGATTGGCTTCCAGACAGGGCAGTTGGAAGTTCAGGCGTTTCTTGCGACCGATCTGTTCCACGACAATGACAGCAGCACGGCCAATGTCGTAGTTTATGGCGGCCCGATGTCTGGTGTCTATGATCTTGGAGGCGGAAATATGGATTTCGCCACGTTCAACGAAGCTGTGACATCGCTCAATCTGCGCGGCATTGATGGCGAAGTGACCATTGACTGCTTTGACGGCACGTATAACGAGAACATTGTTCTTACTCCGATTACGGGAGCGACTTTGGTGGATCGTGTCATCTTCCAAGCGCACCCCAGTGCGTTGACGGATGTCGTCATATTGGCCAACAGCTCCGCGACGAATACGATCTTGATTGACGGCGCCGACTTCATCACGATCAAAGACCTGAACATTGTCAACACCAACGTGGCGAACTACGGCGTAAACGTCACCAACGACGCGGACTACATCGAGCTTCTCGGACTCACTGTTTCGGGACGCGACAGCAATACTACGGCAACAAGAGGCATTGCGATCTCGCGCGACTTCTGCAACAACGCCTTAGTCGATGGCTGCACGATATCCGGCTGCTACTATGGTGTGAACATGTTTGAAGGCAACAGTTCCAATGAGAGTCCGAACGTCGAAATCAGCAATAACCACATCACCGGCGGCAACTACTGCATTTTCCTCGACAATTCGCCAAATGCGCGCTGCCACCACAATCACCTCGAGCCCAAAGGTGCGGACGGTGTGGATGCTCAGGGAATTCTTGTGGAATCGCAGAATGCCGGCGATACAGTTTTCGTTTACAATAACACCGTGACCAATCTGCGGCGCTACAACCGCACGACGGCGGCGGATTTAAGCGGTATACAGGTCCGGCCGGGATCAAGCGCGGGTCCTGCCTACATCTATAACAACATGATCTAAGGAATCAATCTTGCTGA